>JANPCA010000043.1:0-3646 GCA_031430715.1 Hyphomicrobiales bacterium
GCCTCAACGCTCAAATGCGTCACCAACTTCGCCATAACCGGATCTCCAAGGACGAATCATGGCCAATAAACATAGGCGCCAACAACCGACGAGGGAATCCAGATCAAAACATGAATCAATCAGCCGGAGTCGGTATCATTCACACATTGGGGATGATGGCCTTCCTCAAGCATGTTCCCGGATGATGGCGACGATGAGCGACAGGACGAAATAGATCATCAGCGCGATCAGCGCGGCGGTGCCGATCACATAGAGCCGGTTGGGATAGAGCGAGGCGTCGGCGAGCGAGGGCGTGGTGATGACGATCAGGTATTTCAGGCGCTGGATCGCTTCCAGCCGGGCGCGCTCGAGCTGGCCGAGGTTGGCCTTGTAAATGGTTTCGACGAATTCGAGATTGAACTGAATTTCCTTGAACTGGGCCGAGAGTTCGCTGACGGCACCCCCTATGACATTGCCGGAGAGCTTCTGCTTTTCCTGGGCGATCTGCTGGGTCAGCGTCTGGATCTCGGACCTGAGAATCTGGATGACCGGCGAATTGTCGTTGAGATCGCGCTGCTTGGTGGTCAGTTCGCCCTGCTTGACGAGCAGCAGCTTTTCGAGTTCGCCGATGTTCGAACTCAGCTGCTGCGCTTCCGTGTCGGTGGTCAGCAGCAGGTTCTCGCGCTGGAATTTCAGCAGTTCTTTCTTCGCGTCCTTCAGGCGGACTTCGGAGGCGGCCAGCTGGGTCTCGAAGAAGCGCGTCTGCTCTTCGGTCACCCGGGCGTTGAGCTTGTCGACGAAGGTCTGGCTGCGGGCCAGGATGGTGTCGACGATCTTCTGGGCATAGTCGCGCGAGAAAGCCTGCACATGGACGGTGATCAGATGCGAGGTGACATCGTATTCGGCGAGGATGTAGCCGCTGATGTAATCGTGGAATTGTTCCTGGGAGGCTTCGGGTGCCAGACGGGAAAACCAGTCGACGGACGGCGCTGAATAGTGCTGGCGGAGCTGAAGCTGGGTTTCCAGATAGTGCAGCATGTCGAGGGACGAGATGAAGGTGATCAGCGTCAGGGCGTCCTTGTCGTCCGAGATGGCCGGAAGGCCGATGACGGTCAGGTCGAAGGACTGCGCCGAATTGCTGTCCTCGGTGATCGCCACGGCCGAATCGCTGTGATAGCGGTCGGTGGCGAAACGCAATTCGTAAGCTGCCACGATGCAGACCGGAAGAACGAAAACGAGAAGGAAAAGAAACGAGCGGAAACTAAGGCGCATGTGTCGATCAATCCAAACCAGCTATTGAGTCAAATCCAGGCGCCCGGCCGGATCGTGAATTCGGGACGGGCGTGCGGGAGCCGCCGGGGCGGTTTCAGGCTCTTCGCCACGCGGCATGGAAGGCACGCCGGCCGCATCTTCCTCCACTGCGGCGCGCGCTCTCCCGGCCGCCACGGCCGCATGCTCCTGGGCCGCGGCCACCTGGGCGGCGGCGGAATCCGCGTCGCCGGCATCGAGGCCCGCCTGGCGGTCAAGAAGCTGGAGCAGAAGCGCCATGGCCTCGGCGGAACTTGACTGGGCCCGTTCCTGACGGTTCAGGACCCGGCGCAAGCGCTTGCCGGCGCCCGGCGCCGGGCCGTCCACCGGTTCTTCCTGGGCGGCCTCCGGAATGGCATCGGGCAGCACGGGTTGCGCCTGCCGCAGGGCGCGTTTTTCGAGGCGCTTTGCCCGGCGGTCTGATCTTGGCGTGTCTTCCGCCCCGGGAACATCGGGATCGGTTCCATGCTCCGCCGGACCATCGGCGGCGGCCGGCGGCACTTCCGCTTCGGTTACAGTTGATGGCACTTCCAGCGCGTTTTCCCGGGCCTCGCCGCGCCGCCTGGCGCCGCGCCCCGTTCTGTCGGAGCCCTTGCGCCGGCGCTGGCCCCTGACACCGTCCGCGCCGTCTTCACCCGCACTCTCCACGGATTGTCCGGCTGGCGCTGCTTCCGGCACTGTGGATGACGCATTCTCCGGGACGTCCCCGTCATCCCCGGTCTTGCCACGGCGCTTGGCGCGGCGCCCGGAAACATCCCCACCCTTGCGTCCCCGGCGGTCCTTGGCTGCGGGGGTTCCAGTGCCGCTGCTGTTTTCCGGCGGGCCTTCCGTCGCGACCGCAAGTGCGGTTACCGGGGATCGCACAGCTTCGCCGATTGCACCGCCCGCGGCGCGTTCCTCCCGGCGGCGGCGGCCCCTGGCGGGCGGCGCGGTCTCTTCCGCCGCAGCGGTTCCGGCTTCTTCGGACGGCGCCTGACTGCGCAGCCTCGCCGCTACTTCCGCCGCGGCCCTTGCTTTGGCCTTTTCCTGCAAGGCGAGTTCCATAAGCCGGCGCCGTTCCATTTGCCCGGCGGTAAGGCTGCCGCCCCTGTCCGGGGTTTTGGCGGCCGGCTCGCCAGTCTTGTCCTGGGCAACCGCGGATGGCGGAGCCAACTCGCTTCCGGCAAGTGCATCAAGCCCGGTTTGGGCGGGGCCTGCAGCAGCGGGATCGGCCTTGGGTGGTGTCTGGCGCGGTGCCTTCCTGGCCCGCGGCGCGGGGGATGCCGCCGCTGCTCCCGATGAAGCGGCGGCCGCTGCCATGGCAGCCTCGGAAACCAGCGGCAAAATACCTTCTTTCCGCAGCTTTTCCAGGCGTTCCGCGCGGCGCTTTTCGGTGCGCTGCCGGTTTCTTTCCTCCGGGCTCATGGGCGTTCGCGCAACGGCTTCGCCGCCGTCTTCGCCGCCTTGCGATTTCTTCCTTTGCTCCAGCCTTGAGCGCTTTGCATCGCTCTTCTCCATGGCCTCGGCTTCCCCGTAGATGGTGATGGCTTCCCTGATGTCGTCGTAATAGGTGAGTTCGCCGTTCTGGATGATGATCCCGGCATCGCAGAGTTCGAGTAACTCGTCGACGCGGTGCGAAATCACGATGAACTTCGACGTCTTGAGGCGTTCCTCCACCATGCGGGAGGTGATCTTCTTGAACTCCTTGTCGCCGCCGGCGCCGATTTCGTCGAACAGGTAATAGTCGAAACTCAGGGACATATTGACCGCGAAGGAGACGCGCTGCTTCATGCCCGAGGAATAGGTGCCGACGGGCATATCGAAAAACTTGCCGATGTCGGCCAGGGTGCGCACGAATTCGATGGTCTCGTTGATCTCGTCGCGGCTCAAGCCATAGATGCGGCCGGCAAAGCGCATGTTTTCGCTGGCCGTCAAGGAGGCCTGCAGTCCGGGCGTCAGGCCCATGGGCGGCGAGATGCTGCCGGTCTTGATGATCTTGCCCGCGCTCGGCGTATCGGCGCCGCCCAGCAGGCGCAGGAACGTCGACTTGCCGGAGCCATTGGGACCAAGAATGCCGACGCTCTTGTCGAGCGGCAGTTTCAGGGATACGTCGCGGAATACATAGTGGCGTCCGAACTCGGTGGGATAATATTTGCTGACGTTGATGAGTTCGATCATCGTTCGATTACTTTGAGACGGTTCGCCGCCCATGGGCCTGACGCCCGGCCTGCAATCGTCGCTGACCGCCAGCGAAAACACCCGTTTTGCCGGCCGCATCTATGGCTTGAGCCGCGACGAGATCAATGACGTCATCGAATTCGTGCGCAATCTGGCGGGCATCGGCAAGTTCTTCGATATGCCGGTCGGCACCTATTCTTCC
>JANPCA010000044.1:0-10870 GCA_031430715.1 Hyphomicrobiales bacterium
TGCTCGAACCCATCGGCAACATCCCGCCCAAAGAAGCCGAAGAAAACTTCTACGCCATGATGGACAACGCCAAAATGGCCGCTTAACTTAAACCAACAAGCCTCCGGCAATCCCGGGGCGGTTCAGTAGGCCCACATCAGCCCCAGCAGAACAACCTTTAGCCCGAATCGCCCGCGGATAGGCGTTGGAAATACAGTGGGAAATACAGTGGCAGTGCATCTAGTAGCTCAATGCGCGTGACGCCCTCAAGCAAAGCTGGGCTTTCGCCGGAAAGTCGGAATTGGGGTGGCAAGCGTTGCGGTCATCGCGGTGGCGGCGCTGGACTGTAAGGGTATCTCCGTAACCACTCCCGGATCGACTCGCGGCCCCTCCCTCATCTGGCGCGTGCCGCGCCGTCTTCTCCCGCTTTGCGGGAGAAGGGAGTAAAGGAGCGATACTTGACCCAATCAAGTTCCACCGTGGCCCACCATGTCCAAAGGCATCCTTGCGGCACTCATGATCTGGCATTTCTGCGGGTCGAAGCCGGACGAGCCGGTGATCGTTGCGGGTGCGTTGCCGGTCTCTTCGAGCGCCCGCCTCCTGGCGGTCAAGGCATCGGGAGGTCCGGTTGTGCAGCCGCCGCCGATTTCAGCGAATGGCGCGAATTGGCAGTTGCCCGCTTGCCGTGGGTGCGCTTAAATTCAATGCGAGGGGCATCAAATTGGAGAATTGTCTGACATGAGCTTTCGCCTTATTCCTCTCTTCGCGGTGGCCGCCCTGCTTTGCGCCGGCCCTTTCGGCGCTGCACCGGCCCCTGCGGCGGAACCCGCCCTCCACAAGATCCCCTCCAAGGGTGTCACCTTCAAGAAGAAGGCTGGCTATTGGACGGAATGCCGCTATTCCGGCCTCGGTACGATTTGCGAGACGATCTACATGCGTGCCAAGAATGGAAAATTCCGCAAGCTCCCGGCCAGCGAAGGCCGCTTGAAGCGCAAGGCAGGCCAGGTGCTCGTCTGCTATGCGGGATCCCATAATGCGGACGTCTGTTACTGGGCCTATACCCCCCGCTGACTCGAACGGCTTGGGCGGCAAGCGCGGTGGGAGCTACGCGTCGAACAGAAACTCCCGCCCAACCTTCACCCGCTTCACACCATCATAGGCGATGATGTCGGCGGTGGCGTAGGTCTCGGTCAGGGTGGCGGGCAGGAAGCTGCCCGTGCCCACCATGTCGAGGGGCACCCGCGCCGCGCCCATGATCTGGCATTTCTGCGGATCGAAGCCCGACGACCCGACGATCGTAGCTCTGCCGTAGCCGGCCTGATCGAGCGCCCGGCGCACGTGGATGATGGCGGCGGCCGAGACGCCCTTGCCGAACAGGATGCGGCGCACCTTGTCGACCAGGATGTTGTTGGGATCGAGCTGGAAGGCCCGGCCGCCCAGCACCTGCTCGACGATATTGTACTCGCCGTGCACGCCCAGCCAGTGGCCTACCGTCTCCACCGAGCGCTCGTAATCGAGACCTTCCGCGAAGCGGCCACCGTGGGTATCGAGCCTGATGCCGAAGCTCTTGCCCTCCTCGTGAAGCCGCGCCTCGTCGTAGAACCAGCGCGCGCAGCGGATCGAATCGGTGACCTCCTCGCCTGTGTAGTCGACGAGTGCGACCAGGGTTTTGGCCTCGGGGATGGTGGCCGCGAACAGCTTCATGGCTTTGAGCACGTCGCCGTCCGTATAGCCCACCAGGGCATGGGGCATGGTGCCGATGCCGGCGCTTGCGCCGAAGAACGGCGCCGTCAGATCCTGCGAGGAGCCGACGAAACCTTTCACTTGGGCGTCGGCCTTGCGCGCCGCGGCACTGCCCACCGCCGCGCCATAGGCGGCCAAAATGTTCATCTCCGCCCCTGAGCCGTGGCGGGCATGCATGTCCATGAAGGCCGCTTCCGGCATGGCCCGGCACATCTCGTAGGCATTGTTGGCGCAAACGCAGGGAAAACCGATCTTCTGCAAGAGCAGTGTTTCCACCTCCGAGAGCCTGGCCATCGAGCCGGTAATCTCCAGCATCTTGCTTTCGGAAGGGACGATGTCGCCCTCCTCGTAATAGCGCCTGATCTTCACATCGGGAACGAAATGCCGCACCAGCCGGATGGTCGGCTCCAACGCGGCGACCACGCGCCGCAGCATGAACACCGCAAACGTCACCTGGGCATCGCCATGCGCCGCCACGATGCGGCTGGTGTTGGTGAAATACTTGTCCGTCTGGGCCGACGTCGGCCCGGCGCTCAAGGCGATGCCGATGAGCCGGTCGAGGATGGCCTCATGGCCGGGAATAAGGGGGGCACGTTGATCCATGACCCCTTTTCGCCCGCTTTGATGCAAAGGTCAAATTTGGTCGAACGCACAGCACGAGGATCACGGCGTTGTGACCTTGGGGGCAATCAAGTAGATCTCGCGGCATTCCTGATTCATCGCCCCAATGGGGCCGGGGCTGCACCCGGGCCATTTACCACCAATCCTGTCCTGTAAACTCTCTATACTTACGTCAGTCCTTACCCGCTCAATCATGTTAGAACCGAAGGAAAACTCCTCAAGGGTGTAAACATATTGGCATTGCCCTTCCGGGTCAGATTTGCGGCACGCAACCCAATAATCGCCGTCGACTTTGAACTCGTAATTGTTGTCCGTCCATTTCACCTTTGAAAGGTCGGGCCAGAGAAAAATACCTGGGCGGAACAAGAAAAGGACTGCCCCAGCAGCGCAGATAGCGAGGCAAGACAGCAAAATAAGGCGTCGAGAAATCATGACGTGCACACCCACCCGGCGAGACTTGGCGTTTCACTGTCGGCGTATTGCTCCTCGTAAAGACGTTTTGACTTCCGGCAAATCAGCTGGCTTTCACCGCGTTCAACAGCGCCGCCGCCCCCATGTGCAGCAGATCGACGTCGACCGCCGCGGCGAAGAACGTGTAGCCGAGCTTGCTATAGGCCTTGATCACTTCGGCGCTGCCGCCGAAGGCTCCGGCCACCAGGCCATTCTTCCTGCAGGCCGCCGCGACCCTTTCCATCGCCGCCAGCGTAGGCGCGCCGAGCTTGTCGATCCCGGCCCCCTTGCTCAGCGTGATCGACAGGTCGCTTGGCCCCACGAACAGGCCATCGAGGCCCGACGTGGCGGCGATCTCATCGAGATTGGCCAGCGCCTCGACCGTCTCCACCATGGCGAACACCATGGTCAAGCGGTTCGCCTCGCGCAGATATTCTCCCGGTGTCAGCCCCGAGGCCTGGAGCGCGGTATAGCCACCCCAGCTGCGCGCACCCGCAGGCGGATATTTCGCCGCCCTGACCAGCGCCTCGGCCTGGGCCCTGGTGTTGACCATGGGGGCGATGACCGCCACCGCCCCCATGTCAAATGCCTGCCCCGGAATGGCCGGATCGTTCCACAAGGACCGGATGATGGCGGGGCGGCCCGCCCCATTGATCGCCGCGACCATGGCCGCGGCATCCGAAAAGCCGATCATGCCATGCTGCATGTCGAGCGCCACGCCATCGAAAGGGAGCCTGGCCACCTGGGCGGCCAAGGCCGCGCTGGGGATCGACATCCATGAAAACAGAAACGGCTCGGCCAGGCCAAGCCGCTGCCGGAGATCGAACTGGCTTGCTGCCACTTTTAGCCCGCCGCCTTGATCTGCTCGACGGCGGTGCCCAGCAATTCGTCCATGGTGCGGCGGATCTGATGGTCGGACTGGTCGACCTTCCTGGCGTCGAGATCGCCGCGGATCTTGCGGAATACGTCTTCGTCGCCCGCTTCCTCGAAATCGGCCGCCACCACGGACTTCGCATAGGCATCGGCCTCAGGCCCCGAAATCCCCATTTTTTCGGCCGCCCACAGGCCCAGCAGCTTGTTGCGCCGGGCCATGGCCTTGAAGCGCAGTTCCTCGTCGAGAGCATATTTCTTCTCGAAGCCTTCTTGGCGTTTGTCGAAAGTGGTCATGGAATTCTCCCGTGGCGCTGTGCCGGGCTTGAAATAACCACAGGTTCCCGCCAAATCAACCATGGAAACGGCCATTGTGCGCTGCAGCACGATGCTTTATGGAGGCCGCTCAAAAGGATTGGGGATTTAGGGCCTCGAATCTGTAACAGTGTTGGCGCGAGTTGCCTCCAGGGTCTAGACTAAATGGAGGTAGGTTGGGGTTTTGATGAGGATTTTTGAAATGAACAGCCGGCGCACCCGAATCTACGAAGGCAAGGCCAAGATCCTCTACGAGGGTCCCGAACCCGGCACCATTATCGTGCATTTCAAGGACGACGCCACCGCCTTCAACGCCCAGAAGAAAGCCGTGATCGAGGGCAAGGGCGTCTTGAACCAGCGCATTTCCGAATTCATCTTCACCAAGCTCAACGAGCTCGGCATCCCCACCCATTTCATGCGCTCGCTCAACATGCGCGAGCAACTGGTGCGCGAGGTCGAGATCATCCCGCTCGAAGTCGTGGTGCGCAATGTCGCGGCGGGTTCGCTGGCCAAGCGCCTGGGGCTGGAGGAAGGCCACCTCCTGCCGCGCTCCATCATCGAGTTCTATTACAAGAACGACGAGTTGGGCGACCCCATGGTTTCGGAGGAACACATCACGGCCTTCAACTGGGCCGGCCCCCAGGAAATCGACGACATGATGCACATGGCGATCCGCATCAACGACTTCATGGCTGGGCTGTTCTTAGGGATCGGCATCAAGCTCGTCGACTTCAAGATCGAGTTCGGCAGGCTCTACGAGAACGACATGATGCGCATCGTGCTGGCCGACGAGATCAGCCCGGATTCGTGCCGGTTGTGGGACATCAAGACCCAGGACAAGCTCGACAAGGACCGCTTCCGCAGGGATTTGGGCGGATTGGTCGAAGCCTACCAGGAAGTGGCCAGGCGTCTGGGCATCATCTCGGAAACCGAAAAGCCTGAGCGCTCCAAGCCGAAGCTGGTAAAGACGGATCTCAACTAATCTTCTCCCGCTTGCGGGAGAAGGTCCCCGAAGGGCGGATGAGGGCCTGTGCCCAAACATGAGCGAATGCAAATGAAAGCCAAAGTCAAAGTCACCCTCAAAACTGGCGTCCTCGACCCGCAAGGCAAGGCTATCGAAGGCGCCCTGGGCCACTTAGGGTTCGCAGGCGTCGAACACGTCCGCCAGGGGAAATATTTCGAGATCGACCTCGCCGAAACCGACAAGGCCAAGGCCAAGGAACAGGTCAAAGCCATGTGCGAGAGGCTGATCGCCAACACGGTGATCGAGAATTATGATATAGAACTGGTCTAGGAGGTTCCTATGGCCGATGTTACAAACGAACTGATCTATGAAATCCTCAAGCAAATCCAGGCTGATACTTCGCAACTGCGTTTCGACATGCGCGATCTAAAGCAGCGCATGACTGGTGTCGAGGAAGGTTTGGCGGGCGTCAACCGGCGCCTTGACCGTATCGAAGATCGGGTTGAACGATTGGAAAAACGTGTCGGTCTCGTAGACCAGCATCTGCCATGAAATCCGCCGTCGTCGTCTTCCCCGGCCTCAACCGCGACACCGACATGATGCTGGCGCTTGAGCAGGTCACCGGCGTCAAGCCCATCAGCGTCTGGCACACCGAGACCGAATTGCCCAAAGCCGATCTCGTGGTCATTCCCGGCGGTTTCTCCTATGGCGATTACCTGCGCTGCGGGGCCATCGCGGCGCGTTCGCCCATCATGCAAGATATCCGCGCCAAGTCATTGAACGGTCTCAAGGTTCTGGGCGTGTGCAACGGCTTCCAGATCATCACCGAGGCGGGCCTCCTGCCCGGGGTGCTCGTCCGCAACGCCGAGCTTCGCTTCGTTTGCAAGGAAGTGAAGCTGAGGGTCGAGAATGCTTCGACCTTCTTTACAAACAAACTGAAGAAAGGCGCCATCGTCTCCTGCCCCGTCGCCCACGGCGAAGGCAATTTCTTCTGTGACGCTGAAACCCTGAAGCGCCTCGAGGGCGAAAACCGCGTCGTCTTCCGCTATGCCGAAAACACCAATCCGAATGGCGCCCTGAACGGCATCGCCGGCATCGTGAACGAGAGCGGCACCGTCATCGGCATGATGCCCCACCCTGAAAACATGATCGAACCCCTCCACGGCAAGACCGACTGCCGCCCCCTCTTCGAAAGCCTTCTGGCGGCGTGAAGCCCAGGCCGCGCCAGATTGGCGGCCTCTGACAGGCTGGCCAATTCGCTAAATTTGTTCCCATCCGCCTTACGGGCTCTTGACCATGACCCGCGTTCGTTCTGGATTAACGAAAGGATTTCAGTCAAATGCTGTGGTTATCAGCGAAGATTTCAGAAACCACGGTTCACCAGGAGTAGCGAATTGACCAGCATCCTCAAGTCCCTGATCGGCAAATCCAGCAAGGCACCGGCGGCGGACGAGATCATCGCGCTGGAACGCGCCAATCAGGTGCTGCAATTCCGCGTCCTGCAGATCGGCCTCAGCCTTCCGAAGACCGGCATCCGCGCCGCCGCCTGAATTCACGGCGGAGCGGAGGGCATGAGCCAGCCCCGGTAATGCACCATCCGCCCGAAAACCGGCAGACCGATCTCGACATCGAAATTGAAACGTTCTCGATCGCCATGTTCCGACGCCCGGCTCACCGGCATGGCCCAGCGCGGCAGCGGCATTCCGAACAAGGTCCAGTTGCGCAGCACAAGCTGAAGCCTCGACCCGCGCTCAACGACGGCCATGCCAAACGCCAAGGGCCCGAATCCCTCGACGATCAGGCCATCCTGCCAGCCACGTCCAGGTCTTTGTATTGAATGGAATTTGCGCCCGGCGAAATTCCGGGTCCAGGTTTCAACGCCGTCTTTCGCGCTGATTTCAACCTCGACATCGATATCACGCCCCGCCTGCGGAAAGCCAAAGAGCCGCGCGGCCAGGCGGCTGAGGAGCGATGTGCCCCGCGACACTTCGGCCTTCCCCCGCATCGTCTGGGTGGACTTGAACGCATGCAGGTGCCGCAGTGGCGGGGCAAGCCGCCCGAAGGCCTCGCCCATGATCTTTTCATAGAGCGGCTGTCCGGCTGGCGAGGCGCGGACGCCCGTGCGAATGCCATGGCGGGCCAGAAGAGGTTCGTAGTCGGCGAGCTCGAGATCGCCATGGCCGGGCCTGGCGCCGGATGCCGGTCTTGAGCCATCGAGGCAGCGGAGAATGATGGCCTCCGCCGCCATGGAGGGGATGAGCGGCCCGCCATCGCCCTCCGCCAGAAGATGCCAGCTCCTGGCGTCACCGCTGCTGCTGGTGACTTCGACCATCATGCCGCCGCGATGCTCGCCCCAGCGCACCCGGTTGACCACCCAATCCATCACCGGGGCCAGCGGCACCAGGGAGGGCAGCAGCCGCCACTGCACCAGTCTGGCCGCCAGCCACAACAGGCGGTGCAGCAGCGCCGGCGTCGGCCCCGCCCCCATCCACATGGTCCGCAAGGCCGGCCACTCGCCGGGCAAGACCTTGAGGTCCGGCACGTCCGTCAGCGCGAAGCGGATCGGCGGCAAGGGAACTTCGCCGGGCACATTGACGGTGAGCCTGCGGCTGTCGATGAAGCCATGGCGCGGGCGCCAGAGGCCCTCCTCGAGGACGGCTACGGGCTTTCCGGCATAGGAGGCAATGGCTTTGATGACGTTACGGCCGACGCCCGCGTATGGCGATGGCGCGATCCCGGCGATGATGGTGTCCACATCATCGCGCCCGGCCGCCAGGCGGCGGACCACAGCCGCCGTCAAGACCGGAAAGCTGCTCATGCCGGAGAGTGCGAAATGGCCCGACCCGCGCGCCAGTTCGTCCAGGGCCGAAATGCCGCTGACAAACGCGGCGCCATCGGCCAGGTCAATGTAGTCGGCGCCCGCCGCGAGAGCGGCTCGAACCAAGGAATAGGGATCCTCGCCATAGGCCTGGAAGGGCCCGGACGCATCCACCACAAGATCGGGTTTCACCTCGCCCAGTTGGTGTGCGGCAGACAAACGGCCGAGCGCCATGGGGATAAGCCTGGCGGCACCCGTTCGCCGCGAGCAGAAGGCCCTGGCTGCCTCGATGCTCCGTCCGGCGACGACAATATCAAGCCGCGGTTCGCCCAGCAGCAGTTCGACCAACCGGCCGCCAAATGTGCCGTAGCCACCCAGAATCACAATCTTCATTGCAGAAACCTGCCACGGTCACCGGGTTCCGGCACAAAGCAGGTGCCGCGCTCGCCAAACCACTGGTAGCGATGGCGGGCGATGGGATCGTAGAACAGATCCCTCACGGCCCGCGGGCAAAGACGCAGCAGGCGGGCTGCCGCCCGCCCGCCGCCCAGAATGCTCATGGTTTCGATAAAGGCCTCGGACTTGAAATAGGGCATTCCCCGCGACAGCAGCAGGTTGGTCTCGAATACGGCCGGGTCGAGGCCGTAGTGGCGGTAGATGGCCTGACCAGTCGGCGACTGCGCGGCGCACAAGCACAGCCGTTGATGCGGATCGTGCCGCATGACGAATTGCGCGAACCCGGAGCATAGAACACAGACGCCGTCAAAGAACAGGACCGGCCGATCATCCCCAAACGGGGGAACGAGCGGGTCGCCGCGATAGCTGAAACGCCGATGGGTCACGGCGGCGACACTATCTCCGCCGCCTTTCGGGCACCAGTGGAAAACCCACTCCTTCCCACAAACATAAAATCCTAACTGTCCTCCTAACGCCCGCTTCACCGTCACCGCCGTTAATCCTGGATTAACGCAAGAAAAGCGGGCCTTATGTGGTTGCCCGGCAGTTAACGGGCTCAGTCACCAAAGCGTTAGGATTTGCCCCATGACCCGCTTGATCAAGTCCCTGCTCGGCAAGAAGAACGAAGAGCCCTCGCTGGAAGAAGTGATCGCCTATAACTCCGCCAAGATGGCGCTCCAGGTACGCGTCGAACAATTCATGCGCCAGGGCGGCGATAGTTTCAGCCACGCCTAAACGGTATTTGAGATTTGCGGCCTGAGGCGCTAAACGCCTCGGTCATGACCCCCGCTCCCCACCCCAAAATCACCCCCGGCCTCGTCAAGGCCCACGGCCTCAAACCGGACGAATACGAGCGTTTCCTGAAGCTTCTGGGCCGCCAGCCCTCGATCACCGAACTCGGCATCTGCTCGGCCATGTGGAACGAGCATTGTTCCTACAAGTCCTCCAAGAAGTGGCTCAAGACCATGCCCACCACGGGCGCGAGGGTCATCCAGGGGCCGGGCGAGAATGCCGGCGTTATCGACATCGGCGACGGCGATGCCATCGTCTTCAAGATGGAAAGCCACAACCATCCCTCCTTCATCGAGCCTTACCAGGGGGCGGCCACCGGCGTGGGCGGCATCCTGCGGGACGTGTTCACCATGGGCGCGCGGCCCATCGCCGCCATGAATGCCTTGCGATTCGGTGAACCGGCCCACCCCAAAACCCGCCATCTTGTTTCAGGGGTTGTTCACGGTGTCGGTGGCTATGGCAATTCCTTCGGCGTGCCGACGATTGGCGGCGAGGTCAATTTCCATGCCCGCTACAACGGCAATATCCTGGTCAATGCCATGGCGGTCGGCCTGGCGCGGGCCGATGCAATCTTCTATTCGAAGGCCAAGGGCGTCGGTCTCCCTGTCGTATACTTAGGGGCCAAGACCGGCCGCGACGGCATCCACGGCGCCACCATGGCATCGGCCGCGTTCGCTGGTGACACGGACGAGAAGCGCCCCACGGTGCAGGTCGGCGACCCCTTCACCGAGAAATGCCTGCTCGAAGCCTGCCTCGAACTGATGGCGTCGGGAGCGGTCATCGCCATTCAGGACATGGGGGCGGCGGGGCTCACGTCTTCCGCCGTCGAGATGGGCGCCAAGAGTGACCTCGGTATTGAACTCGACCTCGACAAAGTGCCCTGCCGCGAAGCCGGCATGACGGCCTATGAGATGATGCTGTCGGAATCCCAGGAGCGCATGCTCATGGTGCTGCGCCCCGAGCAGGAGAAAGAGGCGCAAGCCATCTTCCACAAATGGGGCCTGGATTTCGCCATCGTCGGCAAGACCACCGATACGCTGCGCTTCGTCATCAAGCATGAGGGCGAGGTGAAGGCCGACCTCCCCATCAAGCAGATGGGCGACGAGGCGCCGGAATATGATAGGCCCTGGGTGGAGCCGAAGAAACTGCCCGTCCTCACGGACGTGCCCGCCCCCGATGACCTGAAGGCGGCAATCCTGAAGATCGTGGGCTCACCCGACATGTGTTCCAGGCGCTGGGTGTGGGAGCAATACGACCACCTGATCCAGTCCAACACCGCCCAAATCCCCGGCGGCGATGCCGGCGTGGTGCGCATCCGTGGGCAAAAAGCCATTGCCGTTTCAACCGATGTCACGCCGCGCTATGTCGAGGCCAATCCCTTCGAGGGGGCCAAACAGGCGGTGGCTGAATGCTGGCGCAACCTCACGGCGGTCGGTGCCACGCCCATCGCTATCACCGACAATCTGAACTTCGGTAACCCCGAGCGGCCCGAGATCATGGGGCAACTGGTCTGCGCCATCAAAGGCATCTCCGAAGCCTGCATGGCGCTCGACTTCCCGGTCGTGTCGGGCAACGTCTCGCTCTATAACGAGACCAACGGCCAGGGCATCCTCCCCACCCCCACGATCGGTGGTATCGGCCTTCTGACCGACCTGTCGAAGATGACGACGCTGGCCTTCAAGACCGCCGGTGACGCCATCTTGCTCGTCGGCGGCCATGGCAGCCATCTCGGCCAGTCGATCTATCTCCGCGACGTGCTGGGATATTTATTACGTGAGCAAGACGGAGAAGGAGGATAATAATACCACCAAGGAGAATGTTGACTATCATCATCATCACAACGAATACGATGATGAATATGA
>JANPCA010000045.1:0-2056 GCA_031430715.1 Hyphomicrobiales bacterium
CAGCGGCGGCGCGGTGTTCATCCTCAATGCCAAGGTCAACATTAACGACTGCACCATCAAGGACAGCGTCGCCGGGTCCTACGGCGGCGGGCTCTATCTCGACTACTCGGGTGGCGTCACCATCACCAATTCGCTGATCACCGGCAACAGCGCCGACGGCGGATACGGCAAGGGCGGCGGAATCTTCATCTATGGCGGCAATACCACCATCATCAACACCACCATTCACGACAATTCGACCGCCGGCCAGGGCGGCGGCATTTACACCGGTTCCGATAACGAATTGACGATCACCAACAGCACCATCACCGGCAACACCTCCGACAGCGATGGAACAGCGGCCGACCAGGGCGGCGGACTGGCGGCGTTCAACAGTCTTGACACCATCATCACCAACACCGTGATCTCCGAGAACGTCTCCGGCACCGGCCTGACCGCCAACGACACCAGCGGGACGATCGACATCGGCAACAACAGCTTCATCGGTGCGGGCGACAACGTCGCGACCGAAAACAACATGATCGTCAACGGCGGCAATTCCGGCCTCGAGGGCCTCGCCGACAATGGCGGCACCACGCTCACCCAGAACATCGGCACCGGCAGTCCGCTGATCGACGCGGGCAGCAACACGGGCGCCAATGGCATCACCACCGACGCCAATGGCAATGACCGCATTTCAGGCGGCACCGTCGATATCGGCGCCACCGAATTGCAGCCGCCACCTCCGCCGATCGTGGTCACCACCAGGCTCGACGTCGTCGACGCCACTGACGGCGTCCTGAGCCTCCGCGAGGCGGTGGCGCTGGCCAATGCATCGGGCGATTTCAATCAGATTGTTTTTGCCAGCAGCCTGGCCGGCAAGACCCTTGTTCTCACCCAGGGCGAGATCGTTCTCGACCGCCCGGTTGAAGTCAATGGCGACTTGAACGGCGACGGCAAGGCCGACGTCACCATATCGGGTAACGATGCCAGCCGCATCTTCGCCATCAACAGCGGCTTGGCCGATGCCGATCTCGTCAGCCTCAACTTGACCGGCGGCAGCGGCTATCACGGCGGTGCCGTCTATATCTATGGCGACGGGTCGCTCGACATCGTCAATTGCACCATCAGCGGCAATTCCGCCGCCAATGGTGGCGCGGTGGGTTCGATCTATGGCGAGGTCAGGATCATCAATTCGCTGCTGACCGGCAACACCGCCACCGACCGTGGCGGCGCGGTCGTTGGTCTCAGTGCCAGCATCACATTGATCAACACCACGGTGGACGGCAATACGGCCAACGGCCTAGGCGGCGGCGTGTTTGTCAATGACGGCGCCCTCACCCTGCTCAACTCGACGGTGACCCGCAATCAGGCCGACGCCAATGGATTTTCCACGCCCAATGGCGGCGGCATCGCCGTGGCCCTCAGCACAACCACGATTGCGAACAGCGTCGTCGCCGAAAACACCTCGACGCAATTCTTCCAGGCGGATGATCTGCTCGGCACCATCAACTCGTCCACCAACAGCGCCTTCGGCACCAGCGTGACGATCACCACCGGCAGCGGCAATCTGCTCAACGTGACCCTCACCGGATTGGCCGAGCTGCTCGACAATGGTGGCGCGGTGCTGACGCGCTCACCACTCGACGGCAGCATTCTCATCAATGCGGGCAGCAATGCCGCCCTGATGGCCGATATCTTCGACCTCGATGGCGACGGCAACACCACCGAACTCCTGCCGCTCGACAGCCGCGGCGGCCCCCGCGTGGTCGGCGGAACGGTCGATATCGGTGCCGTCGAGCAGACCGTCAACGAGACGATCAGGGGTACGGAGGCCGACAATCTCATCGCCGGCGGGCTTGGCACCGACACGCTGTCGGGCCTGGCGGGCAATGACAGGATCGTGGGCGGGGCTGGCGCCGATGTCATGGACGGCGGCACGGGGGCCGGCGACGCCCTGTCCTACCGGGATTCCAATGCGGCTGTGAACGTCGATCTAAAAGCCGGCACCGCATCCGGCGGCCATGCCACGGGCGACAGTTTCTCCGGGTTCGAACAGCTTGCCGGTTCCAATTTC
>JANPCA010000046.1:0-5629 GCA_031430715.1 Hyphomicrobiales bacterium
GGAGACCATCAAGTTCAACATGGCGCCGTTCGGCGGCGAGGACCTGATGATGACTGAATTCGACGCAAAGTCGGTGATGCTCTATTCTTTCCCTGCGGAATATTACAATGAGGGCGACAAGAGCAAGTGCTTCATCCCGGCCTCCAACACGTCTATTTCGGACACGGACAGGGTGACCGTCAACTTTATGTATCCGGCCGACCCGGCGGCGCGCGTCAAGAATTTCGAACAGAACAAGGCCCAGCTGGCCGAGGTCATGAAGAAGGCCGAGGCCGCCGGCACCAGGGCGGCCGGGCTTAATTATGAGGAGGCCTTTTTCGGCGCCAAGGGTGTGGCGGCGGACGAGGAATAGACGGTCTGCTCCATCCGCGTCCTCGCCTCATTCTCGCGGGGCGAGGACAAAGATGCGTTGGCCAATCACCACAACTTTGCTTAGACTGATGGCATGCGACTGCGCATGTCCCATTGGTTTGCCGGAAAGAAACCCGTCCGCAACAAGATGATCACGGCGGCGGTGATCCTGCTGACGGTGTCATTCATGCTGCTGCCATTCGGCGGCAAGATCATCGATGTCCATGACGGGCTGCTGAAGTCGGACCGCCTGACGGCCATGTCGCAGATCATATCGGGGGTTCCGGACAATGCCGTGCCGGTGACGCTGCTCGATGTCGATGATACCACGCGGCTGGCCTGGAGGGCTGAAACCGCAACGCCGCATCCGGCATTGGCCGAATTGATCTCCATCGCGGCGGCGCGCGGCGCGCGGGCCATCCTGCTCGACTTCGATCTGACGGTGGAGTGGCCGCCGGCCGACGAGGTGCTCTCCAAGTTCCTCAACAACTACAAGCCGGAAGACCCCTTGCTGATGCTGGTGCGGACCATCTCGTTCGTGCGCGCCGGCAAGGCGGATGGCACCGGCACCATGCTGGCCTTGAAAGCGCCCGCCTCGCGTTACGATGGCGAGACCAGGGGTAAGCCGAACATCACCTGGGTGACGACGCTCAACGACATCAGCTCGGACCGCACGGTGCGGCGCATCCGGCTATGGCAGAGCGTGTGCGACAGCAACACGGGAACGGCCTATCCTTCGGCGGCACTTCTGATGGCAGCCTTGCTGACGGCCGATCCGCCGGGCAAGGCTAAGTTGGAGAAGTTGCAGAAATTTCTCGCACTGAAGGTTGAAATGGAATGCGGGAATCCAGGCCACGATATGCCGATCCCGGTTGCCTGGCCGGCTTTCCAGCAGCAGGCAGCGGTGGTGCCCTTTGTTTTCAACGACAACCCGAAATCGCCGGCCATGCTGCGCGCCGATGTGGGCGGCAAGGATACAATCATCCTGCGCCGCATCAGTGCCCGTCTCCTCGTGAGCCGTGACAATGGAACCTTCAAGGCCGCCCCCGATATCGATCACGACCCCTTCGCCGGCCGCGTCGTCATCATCGGCGCCAGCTACACCGGCAGCCACGATATCCATGAAACGCCGCTCGGAACCATGCCTGGATCTCTGATCCTCGCCAACAGCATCGTGCAGGCCGATGCGCTGACCGGGACGATTCCGGCGAGACCTCTTGCCCGGGCCTTCTGGACGGTGGCACTCTTCCTTATCTTCGCCGTCTTCGCGCGCTATTTAGCTGGCATCGTCGCGGTGATCCTGATTTCCGCACTGTCTCTTCTCAGCATCATCGTGCTGTCGCGCTACTATGGCGTCGAGTCGGGGCTGGACATCATCATCACGGCGCTCACCGGCTTTGCCCTCTTCAAGCTCATCGACGGGCTGGCGCAGATCGCCGCCAACCTGCCGAAATCGGGATGGCGGGCCATTTTGAAATCGTGACCTCAAAGGAGGGCCATGTGCGGCATGTTTTTGTCAGCCTGCTGATCATTCTGGGACTCACGGCGGGCGTGGCCCGGGCGGCCGGAAGCACCCCGGCCGGCTACATTGTCGAAATTCTGCTCATCGGCGAGGATAAAGACCGCGGTACGGCCGTGGTGCGGAACAAAGCCGATTTGCAGCCCAAGCTGATGATGCCGCTGTTCGCGGGCGACGCCGTCTATGTGAAGGATGCCAAGAGCCATATCCTGATCGAAACCGGTGGCGGCGAGACGATCACAGTGGGCGCCAGCAGCATGAGGGTCGAGATTTCGGGCGAAATCGATACGGGCGGCGGCACCTGGAACATCCTAGCGGCGATCGGCGGTATCTTCGCGGGCGATGACGGCCAGGCGCCCGAGAACATGGTGGCCAAGGGCGGCGGCCTGAAAATGCCGATGGCCCGGCGGAACGGCAATCTGCTGCTTGCGGGCCGCCGCAAGCTGTGGCTGGGCTGGCTTGGCGGCACGGCCCCGTTCACGGTGGCACTCATGGACCAAGGCGTTGAAACCCAACTCGCCAGCGGGATCACGGCCACTGCCACGGATCTCGTCCTGCCCGAAAAGATGCCGGACCGCTTTGGCCTGGTACTCCGCGATGCCGCGCAACAGCAGGTGCGGTTGCGCTTCCGCTTTGCCGGCCGCCTGCCGCGCTTCGAAGAGGAACTACTGCCGAGCGTCACGTCTCGGCTGGCGCAGGCGGCCTTTCTGACGGGCCAGGCCGATGGCGCCTGGACGGTCGAGGCGGCACAAGTGCTGCGGGAGGGCGGCGGACCAGCGGCGGATGCGCTGCTGGCGCACGTGCAGTCGGGTTGGAAACTCAAGTAGCCTCAGGGCTTCACATCGAAGACGAAGAGCCTACCGCTCATGGCCGGGCCGCCGTCTTCCGGAGCGGCGCTGACACCGCGCGTGGCGGTGCCCTGAACGCCACCCAAAAGGGCCGACAGCTTGTTGTTCCCGCCGCGGGCGGCCGGCATTTCGACGTCCCGGGTCCGTTGCATGGCGGCGGGCGTGGGCTGGGTAAGGGCGCAGAGGCGAGGTGCCGCGTTCGTTCCATCCTTGGGAATGGCGAGAAGCACGAAATTCTCGGCACCTGTGGAAGACGGCTTGGCCGCTGCCTCATCCCAGGTGTCGACGCGGAACCTGAAGCTCAGAACCTTGCCGGTTCCGGCCGGCAGGGAGCGCGCACAGCCGGACCGCGCCACGCTGGGCGGCATTGGGGAGACGCCACCCAGGGCATCCACATAGAAACCCGCGACATAATAATCCCTGTCGCTCTCGTTGCTCACGCTGATGTTGACGAAATCGCAATTGCCGGCGGCTTCGGGCAGCAGGGGTTCGAGGGCCGAGGACTGGGCGCCATCCGGCGGGTCGCCGGTGCCGCAGGCGGCCCTGGCGCCGGAGCCGGGCGCGCGCGACATGGTGGCCTTCACCGTGATGTCCGCATCGCCTTCGACCGCCGAGCCCAGGGCCGAGGCGACGCGGATCAGTTTCGCGGCCCGGGCCAGGCTCCACACGGCGTTCTTCAGGTCGGCGGCGAATTTCTCCGGCGCCTCGTCCATGGGCAGGCTTGGCGTCTCGTCATAGGCACCAGCCGTGGTGACCCATGGGCGGTCGGGCCGGACGATCCACAGGCGGTTGTCCTTGACGCGCAGCAGGACGTCGGCATCGGGATTTCCGGCCTCACCCATTTCGATGCCGATGGCCGAGGCGCCGTCCTTGAAGCTTTCGGCCAGCGCCGCGCCGACGCGCTCGGTTTCCGGCGGAGCGGCGAAATCGGCGGGCGGAGGTGGCGAAACGGCAAAGCGGAAATTGATGGCTGGTTCGGCGACGACGGCGGAGAGGGTGCCGCGCTCAAGTGCCGTGGCGCCTTCCATCCAGACGATGTTTTCGGCCGTGCTGGTGACGGCGTCCGCAGCGGTCACTTCGGCGTGGGCCACCGGCTGTTCGGGCTTTCCCGGCGCATAGAGTGCCAGACCTGCGCCGATGTCAAAACCCTGCAGCGCGCCGGCGGGCAGGGTCAGCTTGCCATCGGCCAGGATGCCGCTGGCCGAATTTGGCAGACGGGCCGCCTCGCTGCCCGGTATGGGTGCATCGAGATCGCCGTCGAAGACGGGGGGCGGAACCTTGCCGCCAGTCGAATCGGCATTGAGCTCGGCCACCATTTCCTGGGCCAGATCGCGGAATGTGGAGGCGGTGTTGCGGCTCAGCGCCCGGTGCAGCAGGTAGGTGAAGACCCCCATGCGCTGCTTTGGCTCATCGCCGACCATGGGCAAATTGTAGCCGGGGAAGGGGCGCTCGATCGCCTCGTCATAGGATTCAACGGCGTAGAAGCCAACCAGGCCGCCCTCGCCGGGTTTGGGTTTGGCCCGCATGGTGCCCTCGCGGGTGCCGCCGCGCGAGGCCTGGACCGGTGCTGTTTGGGGAATGCCCAGGCTTTCGGGATTCACCGAACGGGTGACCGTGTCGCCGCGCGTCACGGTGCCCGAGTGGCAGGCGTCGATGATGGCCCAGACGAAGGCCTCCTTGGCGCGGATCGCCGCAATCTTGGCGCCTAGCGTGTCGTCGATGATGGCGTTCTTGAGCTTCATCTTGATCGGGTCATAGGTGCCAACATCGGAGGGCAGAATGACCTGATCCATGCCGTCGGCTTCCGGTTCGTCCTCGGGCTCGGCCGGATTGTCGGGCTGCCTGGTGCCGTGGCCGGAATAATAGAACAGCACCGTGTCGCCCCGCTGTGCGGTTTCGGCCAAATGGTCCAGCTCGGCAAGGATATTGGCGCTTTCAGCCAGGCCTTTGACCTGCGGATAATCGGCGCCAACGGGAAGATTGTCGGTGAGGACGGTGACATCGCCGGGTGCCAGCCCCCGCTGTTTCAGCGCCCGCCACAGAATGGAAACATCGTTGCGGGGGCCGAGCAGATCATGGATGCCCGAGGCTTCGTTATAGTCGGCGACACCGACCAGGAGCGCCATTGTCCGGGCCTCGGCGAAAGACGGGAGGGCGAACATGACGCCAGCCAGCAGGAGCGATTTCAGGTGCTTCACGTGTCGATCTCCCAGGCGGTGATTTTGAGCGGGGCCATGCGATCCCACTCCCTCTGGCCAGCAAATCACCAGATCATTGTGGCGCAAGAAGGAAAAATCCAAACACTCGGTTTAATCTTTGTACAATCCTGGGCTGCTAGTTTGCCCTCACAGCTTCCGGGGCCTTGTAAGCGTGGACTTCACAAATGGCGATTTGCGGTCACCATCGCCTTTCCACTATTCATGGCAACGCTCGGTGTTGCCAGGATGTCATTCGACCTGATCGGCCGGGTTTCGACCGGCGCCGACCCCTTGCTTCCAGGCAATGGCAACAGCGCCTTCACCTCAGCTTGACGACGACCTTGCCTTTTGACCGTCCCGTTTCGATGTAAGCCAAGGCTTCGTTGGTTGCTTCGAACGGGAAGACCCTATCGATGACGGGGCGGATGATCCCGGCTTCGATCAGCGATGTGATCTGGCTCAATTGCTCGCCGTTGGAGCGCATGAACAGGAACGAATAGCTTATCTGCCGGCCTTTGGCCTTTCTTCGGATGCCGAAGCTCAGAACGCGCATGACCTGCTGCAGCAACCAGCTCATACCAACCGTCAGATGAACTGACTCAATCGTGATATTGGATTGTCGAGCTGTGATGATTCTCTGGGGTGGTTGATTCGCTCTGGAGGTTTGCCATGACGATAGCGGTGACGCGGTTGGATTTGACTGTCGCCGAGCT
>JANPCA010000047.1:0-2659 GCA_031430715.1 Hyphomicrobiales bacterium
GCGCCTCTCGATATTACACCGCGCCTGGAACTCCCGAGAGGATCGCTCGGCGCGCTGATGGAGCGGCGCTATGATTCCTACGTGACGAAGATCGTCAAGCCGTTCTTCTTCGGCCATTTCGCCAGGCTCGACCGGCAGATCGTGCTGGTCGACACGCTCACCGCCCTCAACGCCGGGGCCAGCGCGGTCAAGGATTTGCAAGCTGCCCTGACCCAGATCCTCACCTGTTTCCGCCAGGGCCACAATTCGATTGTGTCGGGCCTCTTCGGCCGCCGCATCGACCGCATCCTGTTTGCCGCCACCAAGGCCGACCTGTTGCACCACACCAGCCACGACAAGCTGGAGGAGATTCTGAAACTCATCGTCGAGGAGGCCATGGCCAGGGCGGAATATTCAGGCGCGGCGCTCGATGTGGCGGCCATCGCCGCCATCCGCGCCACCCGCGAGGCCAGCGTCAAGCAGAAAAACGAGACGCTCGAGTGCATCGCCGGAACGCCCCTGCCCGGAGAGGCAATCGGCACGACTGTCTTCGACGGCGAAACCGAAGCCGCGGTATTTCCCGGCGACTTGCCGGCGGACCCCCGCGCCGCATTGGACGGTTCGCTGGAAGGCGCCCTCAAATTCGTGCGCTTCCGTCCGCCGCCGCCGCGCGATGGAACCTATCCCCATATCCGCCTCGACCGGGCCATGGAATTCCTGCTGGGAGACCGCTTCCAATGACTGAAGGCCAACGCACCCCCAAGGCCTTCGTCATCGAGGAGCCGGGCAGCGATGAGAAAGCACCACCCAAGCGCAAACCGCGCGCCATCACCGGCATCACCTATGAGCCGGAGGAAGGTGCCGGCGCCCTGATCGTCGTGCCGCCCGCAACCCTGCCCGTATCGCGCGGGACTCGCTGGGGCGGCATTCTGGCCGGTGCCTTGTTGGCGCTGATTTCGCTCTGGGCCGGGCTTGCCGTCACCCAGATGATCGAGGATTTCTTCGCCCGCTCGGCCATTCTGGGTTGGATCGCAAGTGGTGCCGCGGGTCTCGCCGGTTTTGCGGCACTGGCAATCATCGCGCGCGAGGTCTGGGCGCTGACCAGGCTCAGCCGCATCGCGCACATCCAGGCCGATGCCGCCCATGCCATCAACGGCAATGACCAGGTGACGGCGAAGCGCGCCGTCGCAAATCTCAAACGCCTCTATGGCAGCCGCTCCGATGCCCGCTGGGGCCTCGAAAACCTGAAGCAATATGACAGTGACATCATGGATGGCCGCGATCGCGTCAATCTGGCCGAGCGCTATCTGGTGGCGCCGCGCGACGAGGAGGCGCACCGCATCATCGCCAGGGCGGCGCGGCGCATCACCCTGCTGACCACGGTGACGCCCCTGGCGGCACTCGACATTCTGTTTGTCGCGGCCCTCAACATCAAGATGATGCGCGAACTGGCAACGCTCTATGGCGGCAGGCCCTCAGGCCTCGCCACCCTCCGCCTGGGCCGCATGGTCTTGAGCCACTTGGCGGTCGCTGGCGGTCTGGCGCTGTCCGACAGTCTCATCCAGCATGTGGTCGGCAAGGGCCTCGTGGGCCGCCTTTCGGCGCGCCTCGGCGAGGGCACCGTCAATGGCATCCTGACCGCCAGGGTGGGCTTGGCTGCCCGCGACGTGTGCCGGCCCATCCCGCAGGAAACCTCCGCCAAGGAGACCTTGGCAAGCCTGATGCGCGAACTGATCTCACGGGAAGGGGAGCCGAAGGCGGAATGACGAGCCTTGAACCTTACCAAGATTTCATGGTGCCGGCAGACGGATTGCCATGATCGGGGCGTCTTATGGTCATCGACAACCCGATGGAGACTGAAATGCAGAAGAAGACCAAGATGTGGATCGGTGCTGGCGCCGTGGGCCTCATTGCCCTGGGCGGCCTCGCCGGCCTTGCCAACGCCGATAGGGGCGGCGGCATGATGGGTGGCATGGGCCATGGCCATCACGGCATGCAGATGATGGAGCGCTACGACGCCGACAAGGACGGCAAGCTCTCCCAGCAGGAGATCGACACCAACCGCGCCTCCTGGCTGGCCGAATTCGAGGCCGACAAGAACGCCACCCTGTCGCTTGACGAGTTCAAGGCCTTGTGGATGAAGGCCCGCAACGAGGAAATGGTGCGCGAATTCCAGAGCTTCGACCGCGACGGCAACGCCCAGGTGACGCTCGATGAATACAAGCAGCCCTTGGCCAGCCTGGTCTCCGACATGGACCAGAATGGCGACGGCGTCCTGAGCAAGGACGACCACCAGCAGCGCCACGGCAAACACGGAAAGCGCATGCGCCACGGCAAGGGCATGGGCCAGGACACGGGTGATGACAACCAGCCCGAAGCACCGGCAGCACCGGTCCAGCAGTAAATGTGGGAAGGCCCAGGCTAAGCCCGGGTCTTTTCGCGTCCAATAGCCCAGATGGCATGACCATGAGGTCATCGGACATTGGCGCAGATACCGGCTTGTTCGAATCATCCCAAAAAGTTCGTCATCCTCCGCTTGCGCGCTAGTTGATTCACACATTTTTGAGGATCCTCCAGGCTTGGGCGAGGCCCATGAAGTATTGCAGGCCATGCCGCATGGTGATGGGTCCTGGCTTGGTGCGGGGATATCCGTCCCATCCGCCGAGGCGGGCGATGATCC
>JANPCA010000048.1:0-3357 GCA_031430715.1 Hyphomicrobiales bacterium
CAACGCTTTGGTGACCGTGCCATGGAGCGTTCCGCCAGTCGCTTGGACCAATTCCTCCGGCGTCCACAAGGCGCGCTCAGCCATGATAATCCACTCCCGCGGCGGCGGCCTTGACCGCCTCGTGATCGCTGAACGGATTGACCGTGTTGCCGATCTTCTGGCCTTCCTCATGGCCCTTGCCGGCGACCAGCAGGATGTCACCCGGTCCGAGCCCGTCGACGCCCGCGCGAATCGCTTGCGCCCGGTTGCCGATCTCGGTGGCACCCGGTGCCGCCGCCATGATCGCGGCGCGAATCGCCGCCGCATCCTCGTTACGCGGATTATCGTCGGTGACAATGACACGGTCGGCGAGGCTTGCCGCAACCCTTCCCATTTGCGGGCGCTTGCCCTTGTCGCGGTCACCGCCGCAGCCGAAAACCACGGAGAGTTTTCCCTTCACATAGGGCCGCAAGCTCGCGATGGCGTTTTCCAGCGCGTCGGGCGTATGGGCATAATCGACGAAAACCGGCGCCACGCCCTTGGCATAGGTCACCAAATCAAGGCGGCCCTTGGCGCCTTTGAGCGATTCGAGGCAATGCATGGCGAGTGCTTCCTCGCCGCCCGTGGCGATGACGAGCCCCGCCGCCACCAATGCGTTGGAGGTCTGGAAGCCGCCCACCAGCGGCAGCAGCAAACGGTGGCGCCTCGTTGGACCCTCGACCTCGAGACGCTGGCCGAAGCCGTCGCGTTCCACGCTGACCAGCTTGAGCGCGCTACCCTGATGCCCAACCGTGAACGGCACAAGGCCATGGCCTTTGGCGCGCCCCACGACATCCGCCGCCTGCGGAGAATCGGCATTGACGATAGCGGGCGATCCCGGCTGCAGCATCTCCTCGAAGAGCCGCATCTTGGCATCGAAATAGGCTGCGAAACTCGCGTGATAGTCGAGATGGTCGCGGGTGATGTTGGTGAAGGCGCCGGCCGCGATGCGAAGGCCGTCCAGGCGGTACTGATCGAGGCCGTGGCTCGATGCCTCAAGCGCCAGATGCTGCACGTGGTCCTGGGCCAACGCGGCGGCGATCCCGTGCAGCGTCATCGCATCGGGAGTCGTGTGTTCGAGTTCGATGGTGCCGTTTGGTCCCACCACGCCGACGGTTCCAAGACTCGCGGCGCGAAACCCCATGGCCGTCCAGATTTCGCGCACGAAGGAGGCAACCGACGTCTTGCCATTGGTGCCGGTGACGGCCACCACCAGATCGGGCTGGCGCCCGTGAAAGCGCGCCGCCATGCGGGCATAGGAAAGGCGTGGATTGTGAACGGCGATCACCGGCACGCCCTGCGCCGCAACGCCCTCGCCCGCGACGACCGCCAACGCGCCGGCAGCGATGGCTTGCGGAATGAATTTCGCCCCGTCCGCTTGCGTGCCCGGCAGGGCCACGAAGACGCAGCCGGGCTTCACCTGGCGGCTGTCGGACGTGAGACCCAAGACGGCAAGATGCTCCGCACCCGGAGGAACCACTCCGTCGCCGCCAATCAGCCGCCCAAGCCCCATGCTCACCGCATCAACCCTTCCTCTTGGCCTTGTCGAGTTTCGCCAGTTTTTCCAGGTCCTCGCTTGAGAACTGCGGCGTGACGCCGAGCATCGGCGCGATGCGCTCGATGATCTTGCCGCCCACCGGCACGGCGTTCCAGCCCGAGGTCGCGAAACCATAGGTCTCGGGCGTCGATTTCGGCTCGTCGATCATGACGAGCAGCAGGTATTTGGGCTTGTCCATCGGAAACGCCCCGATGAAGGAGGTCAGCCGCTTGTCCTTGGAATAGCGTCCGGCGACAACCTTTTCGGCCGTGCCGGTCTTGCCGCCGACCCGGTAGCCGATGACATCCGCCTTCGAGGCCGTCCCATCGACCGCGTTCAGGCGGAACAGGGTGCTGAGCATGGCGCTGGTTTCCGGCTTGACGATCGTCTGGGCCATCGCCAGCCCGTCTTCCGCGCTGCGTTTGAGCAGCGTCGGCGTCATCATGTGTCCGCCGTTCAGAAGCCCCGCCACCACGGCGGCACCCTGCAGTGGCTGCACGGCAAATCCATGACCGAAAGCCGCCGTCGCCGTGGCCAGCTTGCTCCAGCGCCGCGGCAGAAGCGGTCTGGCGCTTTCCGGCAATTCCGTCTGCAGCCGGTCGAACAGTCCGACACGGCGCAGGAAGGCCTGGTGGCGCTCGGTGCCGACATCGAGCGCCATCTTCGCCGTGCCGATGTTGGACGAATTGGTGAAGATTTCCGGCACCGTCAGCACCGCCCGCTTGGCGTGATAGTCGTTGATCCGGGCATTGCCGATGACCAGCGGAAAGCGCGCGTCATAGCGGCTGCTGAGGTTGGCGGTGCCATAGTCGAAGGCCATGGCGAAGGTGACGGCCTTGATGACCGAACCCAGCTCATAGACGCCGCTGGTCATCTTGTTGGCCTGTTCCTTGGTGAAGTTCTTCTTCTCCTGGTTGGGATTGAAGTCGGGCAGCGACACCAGGGAAATGACTTCGCCGCTGTTGATGTCGAGCACGATGCCGCCCGCCGCGATGGCGCGGAATTTTTCGATGGCCTGCCCCAGTTCGTCGATCAGCGCCGCCTGCACCCGGATGTCGATCGACATCTGTGCGGGGTGGGTACGGTGCTCGCCGGGTTCGGCAAGGGACGCCGTATAAAGCGCGCCCTGGTCGTCGAGGTATTTCTCGATGCCGGCGATCCCCTTGGTATCGACATCGACATAGCCGACGACATGCGAACCGAGGCGCCCTTGCGGATAGACACGGCGGCGTTCGTTGACATAGTTGACACCCGGAATACCGAGATTATAGACCGCGTCGCGTTCCTCGGGCGATACTTGGCGTTTCAGCCAGGTGAAGGACTTCTTCTGCTGCGACAGCTTCTGGCGCAGCACCTTGGCGTCGAGGTCCGGCACGGTGGCGGTTAGCAACTCGATGGCCTCGTCGATGTCGATGATCTTGCTCGGATCGGCAAACAGCGAGGCCACCGCCACGTCGGTCGCCAGCAGCACGCCATTGCGGTCGACGATGTCGGGGCGCGGCAGGCGGTCTTCCTGAACGATGCGGGACTTGCCGTCGTCGGTCTTGGGCAGCAGCGTCAGCTTGGCGAGTTGCAGGGCGATGGCCGCGAACGCCGCGCAAAAGCAGATGCCGATGAGCCGGATGCGGTTCTGGCCGCCAAGACCGCGCGGCTGAGCGCGGGCGGCGGCATCAATCGTGCCTGTTTCGGGTTCGGACATGATCTATTGCATCTTCTCGATGATGGCGCCGATCGGATCAGCACCTTTCGCTTCGAGCTTCACCTGCGGTTCGGCCGGCACTTTCAGGCCGAGTTCGCCAAGC
>JANPCA010000049.1:0-2594 GCA_031430715.1 Hyphomicrobiales bacterium
CCATCGTCGAAGCCTGCTGCGCGGCCTGGAACGATCTCATTGAAACCCCAGACCGCATCGTCTCGCTTGCTACCCGTCAATGGGCGGAAGTGTCATAACTTATGACGGTTGGTATAATACTTCATTTGCATCTATTTTTCCGTCAACTTCTGCAATCAATCCTGATACTTGCCAAAGCGCCTCCAGAGCCTCTTTTCCGATGGTTCGAAGGAACTCAAGAATATCGACAATTTCGCTGTCATCCGGCGGCGTCCGCCTGGCATTGGCGACCATTCCCTTGATCGTCTTAATTGGGGTATTTTTTATCCCTAAATCGTCGAGCCTTAGCAATGCATACTGCTCAAGCAACTCCCGTTCCTTTTTCTTAAATACTCTATCTGCGGTAGCAATCATTGCTAATAGCCGCAACTCGTTCCGCACGCTTCCGGTTGAAATCACTTCCTCGTCGCTTGGACCTTCTTCTTGATAGATAATTATTGCTAAGTTAACCGCCGAAAGCTCGTCACTTGAGTTGTATGTGAAATCCGTAACTACTGCCGTTGGAGGCTTACCTTCCGAGATAACTTCGTAAATCCATCGATGACGAGCGGGTATGTAGCCTATCTTGAATCCTTTGTGGAAAACAGCGACCGCCATGCTGTCGAGCGGGTTCTCTGGCTCCAATCGAAGATCGACATCGTCATTGTAATCAACGTTCGATTTTACGTACGTAGCACGACCCTCAAAGGGCAGCCCCACAACGGCGGACCTATATATGGTCATTCTCAAGTCCCCTAACACTTTTACCTATAGTAATAGATGAAAACTGGGTCGTAGGCAAAAAAACTCTAACCCCCCACCTGCTCATAGGCGAGGTTGATGCGCACCAGCATGGCGGCGGCGTAGTCTTTCATCTCGCGCGGCAGGTCGAGGGAGGAAAAGCGGTCCGGGTGATAGGCCTTGACCATCACGTGATAGGCCTGCCGGATGGCATCCGGCGCCGCATCGTTGGCGATCCCCAGCACCTGATAGGGATCGAAGCGCTCGCGGTCGGCGGAACGGCGCTGCATGTTGAGCTGCGCGGCCTTGGGCACCTCGATCAGTTCGATACTGGCAATCGACGCCTTGGCGACGAAATACTGCTTGTCGGCCGCATTGATCACATCGAGAAACAGGTCGGCATTGTTGAGCGCGTCGCTGAGCTTCGAGGTCAGCGTCAGCCTGACCGAAACCGTGTCGGTCTTGCCATCCATGAAGGTCAGCGCCACTAGCGCCCTGACCGCATTCGTCTTGCCGCTCTGGAACAATCCTCAATCCCCCGCCGGATTTTTCGGCACTTTAAGAGCGGTAACGACAATCAACCGTTAAATTGCCTTTGCAGGGTGGCCATGCTAAGCGCCGCCCAACTCCCACAGTTAAGAAAGTCTGTGCGCCCCATGAATTTGCGCAATATCGCCATCATTGCCCACGTCGACCACGGCAAGACGACGCTCATCGACCGCCTCCTGGCGCAATCGGGCTCCTTCCGCGAGAACCAGAAGGTGGCCGAGCGCGCCATGGATTCGAACGATCTCGAGCGCGAGCGCGGCATCACCATCCTGGCCAAGGTCACCTCCATCTTCTGGAAGGACACCCGCATCAATATCGTCGACACGCCGGGCCATGCCGATTTCGGCGGCGAGGTCGAGCGCATCCTCAACATGGTCGATGGCGCCGTCCTTCTGGTCGATGCCGCCGAAGGCCCCATGCCGCAGACCAAATTCGTGCTGCAGAAGGCCTTGAAGATCGGTCTCCGCCCCATCGTCTGCATCAACAAGATCGACCGCCCCGACGAGCGCCACAACGAGGTGGTGAACGAGGTTTTCGATCTCTTCGCCAATCTCGACGCCAACGAGGAACAGCTCGATTTCCCGATCATCTACGGTTCCGCCAAACACGGTTGGATGGCCGACAAGCCCACAGGACCGCAGGAGGGCATGGCGCCGCTCTTCGATCTGGTGGTCAGGCACTTCAAGCCGCCGGTGGTCGAGGACGGCCCCTTCCGCATGCTGGTGACCACCATCGAGGCCAACCCGTTCCTCGGCCGCGTGCTGACCGGCCGCATCCGCTCCGGATCCATCAAGGCCAATCAGGCGGTGAAAGCCCTGTCGCACCTTGGCGGGATCGCCGAGCAGGGCCGCGTCTCGAAAGTCCTGTCATTCCGCGGCCTGGAGCGCATTCCCGTCGATGAGGCGGAGGCCGGCGATATCATCGCCATCTCCGGCCTCACCACGGCGACGGTTGCCGATACCATCTGCGACCCCGCCGTCACCGAAGCGATCCACGCCCAGCCGATCGATCCGCCGACCCTGACCATGACCTTCCGCATCAATGACGGCCCGCTGGCCGGCAAGGAGGGCGACAAGGTCCAGTCGCGCGTCATCCGCGACCGGTTGCTGCGCGAGGCCGAAGGCAATGTCGCCTTGAAGGTGACGCCCTCCGAGAACGAAACCGATGCCTTCGAAGTGGCGGGCCGCGGTGAATTGCAATTGGGCATCCTGATCGAGACCATGCGCCGCGAGGGCTTCGAGCTGACCGTTGGCCGGCCCCGCGTGGTGTTCCGCACCGACGAGCAG
>JANPCA010000050.1:0-7763 GCA_031430715.1 Hyphomicrobiales bacterium
TGGTGCTCCACGTGAATTGCGCATGAACCAGGACCACCGCCCCGGCTCGCTATGTTACAATTTCGACTCTTGCCCCACACACAAAATTAAACACAATTCAGAGTTGATGTCGAGTGTGTTTGCACAAAGGGTTAACTCGCACCTCCACGGCGCGCGGTTCTCATGCCCTGAAAGACAGGCGAATCGGGATTGGCAGGCCGTGGCGTCAGGCGGCGTTTTTGCCGGTGTCGCGGGGCCTGCGGTTCAGGCCGTTGGCGAAATTGCGCAGGATGATGGCGGCGAGATCGGTGACACGGGCCGGGCGGTCGAGAAGATAGCCCTGGGCCAGATCGCAGCCCAGATCGCGGAGTGTGGCCAGCTGCTTGGCGTTCTCGATGCCCTCGGCGGTCACTGTCAGGCCAAGGCCGTGGCCGAGCTTGACGATGGTCCTCAAGATGCCCTTGGCGCTCTGGGCCTCATCCAATGCGGCCACGAAGCTGCGGTCGATCTTGAGTTTCGAGAAGGGGAATTTCCACAGGTAGCTCAGGCTCGAATAGCCCGTGCCGAAATCGTCGAGGGCCACCGCCACGCCCATGTCGCGCAGCACGCGGAGCTGGCTTAAAACCAGCTCGCTGTCATGCAGCAAGGTGCCCTCGGTGATCTCGACCTCAAGGCGGTAGCCGGGGAATTGATTGTCCTCAAGCGCCTTGCGGACATCGTTGATCAGGCTGCCGGACAGGAATTGCGACGGCGACAGGTTGACGGCGACCACCAGATGGGGCGGCCACTGGGCGGCGACCCGGCAGGCCTCCTGCAGGCACCAGGCGCCGATCTGGCGGATCAGGCCCGCCTGCTCGGCGATGGGGATGAATTCGGCGGGCGAGACATTGCCGAGTTCGGCGTCGTGAAGCCGGATCAGCGCCTCGCAGCCGTTCAGTTCGCCGGTGCGGATGTTATAGACCGGCTGGAAATCGAGGCGGAAACTCTGGGCCGTGGTGGCCTCCGCCACGGCGCGGCGGATGGCGGTGCGGCGGTCGGCGTCCTTGGCGATGTCGCGGTTAAAGAAGCCGTAGCCCGGCGTTCCCTGCTCCTTGGCGGAGAGCAGCGCCATTTCGGCCGAGCGCAGCAGGGCCGGTGCCGTGCCGCCGTCGGAGGATGACAGCGCGATACCGCTGTGGCTCTGGCAGGTGAGCTTCATGGCCTTGTAGTCGAAGGCGGAACTGAGCTGGATGGTGATATCCTTGGCGAGGCTCAGCACCAGCATCGGGTCGGTGACGTCGCGGACCAGCACAAGGAACGAGCCATGGCCGGCGGAGGCGATGTCGGCCTGGCCCATGACGATCGCCGACAGGCGCCCGGCGGCGCTGGCGATCACGGCCTCCTCGGCTTCCTGGCCATGCAGTTGCGCGATGCCGGGGGCGCCCGACAGTTCACAGAGGATCAAGGCCGACTGGCTGTTGGCGGGATGCTCGGCGCTCAAGACTTTCTCCAGGCGCTCGACGAAGGCCGATTTCAGCACCAGACCGGTGAGCCGGTCATGCTGAGCGAGGTTGACGATGGTCCGTTCCATCATCGCCTTGTGCCGGGCGCGGTACCAGAAGCCGAAGATGGGAGCGGCGATGAGCAGCAGGCAGACGGCGATCGATGCCTTGGTGGTGGCCGCCTGGAACAGGGCCTGGCGCGCGGTCTGGTCGATGTTGACGACCAGCCAGCCGCCAACGTCCCGGCCCGACAGGATCGGTATGAGCGAGGAGGCGACAAAGGCGGGCTCGGCTTTGCCCAGGCCCTGGCGCAGGAGGGTGGCCGAGGCACGCCGCCCGAAGGCCGCGGTAAAGCCGCCGTCAACCAGGGCCATGGGCTTGCCCGTCAGAAAGCCGTTCAGGGCCTCGTTCGACTGCAGCCTCAGGCGGCCCTCGGCGTCATAGATGCGGTAGGACAGGAGATTGCCGCCAGCCAGGCTGCGCCGCAACAGGTCGAGGGATTTGGCGGCGGGGGGCCGGCCCTGGGCGATTGCGGCAAGGTCGGGGATATTGGCCGTCAGGTCACTGGACCAGCGTTCGGCGTCGATGCGCGCTTCTGCCTCGAGAATCTGCCGTGTGGCCGATTGCACCAAGGAAAAGCCCAGGAGGCCGGCCAGGATACAGAGCACCAGGAGACCGGCCGCCGGCATAAGCTTCGGCCCCAGCCGATACTTGAACATGCCAGTCCCCATGCCGCGAAACCCACCTCCCCATCATCGCAAACAAAACGCTAATCCCAAGACCTACAAATAAGAGTAAATGAAGCTGGCCTGAAGCTGGAGCGCTGGCGGATGGTTTATGGAGTGTTTGCAATGCGGCGGCAATTGACGGCAATCTGGATGGCCATGTGGATCGGCCTCCTGGCCGCTGGGGTTGGACTTGGTGCCCCGGGGGCCTTGGGCGGACCCTATCTCGACTATGCCAACAGTCTCAACCGCAGCCCGCCGCAAGGCGCCAAATACCGGCCCGATCTGGAAGAGGAACTGGTGCGGCTGGCCAATGCCTACCGGGCAGCAGAAGGCCGCAAGCCGCTGGTGCCCGGCGGGCAATTCCGCGCCGCCGCCCGCGCCCACGCCGCCGACATGATGGGCCACGGCTTCATGGGCCACAAGGCCAGCACGGGCCACGATTTCGACAGCCGCATGCGGGTGTTCGTCGACGACATCACGCGTTTTCCGGCCCTGGCGGAAAACGCGGCGCGCGACACGCAAAAGACGCCAATTGGCGCGGCCAAGGCCAGGGCGCTGTTCAAGCAATGGATCAACAGCCGCCCGCACCGCAAGGCGCTCACCAGCCGCGACTATCAGTTCGTCTCGACGGGGGTCATTCAGCGCGGCACCAGCATCTGGGCGGTGCAGATCTTCTTCGCCGCACCGCGCCAGAAGGGCATGTTCCAGTAGGGGCGCCGTCCACCACATCGTGGCAATTGAAACTGATTGACGTGGCTGTCATTCTTGATGCACAGTGCCGGGCGTTAAGTTTGGAGTATTGGGCCAATGCCGGCGGCGCCTGATTTGCCCAACAAGATTGCCGATTGGGGTCAAAAAAAGGTTACGGTGACAGTGCATTCAATTGGAATATCAACTCATGAAATCGTCATTCGCAAGTTAAATGCACTGTCACCGTAACCCTGTCACCGTAACCCCAGATTCCATCATTCCCGACCAGCGGAGCGTAAGAGACGACTACGCTATCACGGCGCGATTACGATTGCGGTGCGATTACGGCATTCAATTGCTTTGGCCCTGCTTGGATTACCGTGACTGGACCCTCTCGATCTTTTTTCGGCTCTCCGTTGCCGTTGCTTGAATTTAAGGAACGAGGCCGGTGGCGGCCCGGGGCCAGTTCAGCCACTTGGGTACACCTCTGCCGGCATTTCATCTACTCGCTGCGCCGCACCATGGCCGTGCGCCGGGCTTTCAGCGCTGCGATGAATTTCATGCGGATGGTCTCGAAGAACCGGTAGGGCAGCGGGCCGTAGACGGCGCTGCTGGCATCGCCTGGTTTTGCGGGCCGGAGATCAGGGCCTGGCCAAGTGAAGCGATTGGCTTCGCTCAGCACCACCCACGAGCGCGCCTCATCAAGGCGTAGGCGGCGTTTGATCGCGGGCGGTATTTCGACGGCCAGGTGTTCATCCACTGGCGGGGTGTGAGTGACGGCAAGGACCGTGACGGACTGCTGTCCATCCTCCGTTGCCGTGGTCAGCACGATGGCGCAGGGGCGATCCTTGACACCTTCCTCCTGCCCACGTGCGTGTTCGGCCTGCCAGAGATAACTGTAGCGGATGACAAGACCCGGCACCGGCGCCGGCAAGGTCACGCGAGCTCGTCAAGTTCGCGGTCGTAGACCTTCGACGACTCTGGCGCGCGTGCCGTTTCCAGGGCGGTGATATCCGCTTCGGTGAAATCATCAAGCCTCAGCACCTTGCGGTCACGGCGCTTGAGACGGTTGTATTCCGCGGTCGAGATCATCACCGTGCGCTCCCGGCCATTGCGGGTGACCGCCACGGGTTGGGTGAGCGCCAGATCCTGATAGCGGCCAATGTTGCGCTGAAACTCGGCGGCGCTGACTTTGATCATGGTGGGCCTATCTTATGGTTGGCATGCATCATACATGAATTGCATAAGTTTTGGCAATATCGCTACGGCAGATCGCGTGGCGGCCTCACGCAGGCACGCCCGCCGTCACGGTCTTCGGCGACAGCAGCCGCTGGGCGGCGTTCTTCACCGCCTTCTGGACCTTGTCGAAGGCGCGCACCTCGATCTGGCGGATGCGCTCGCGCGACACGCCGAACTCCTGGCTCAAATCCTCCAATGTCGAGGGATCGTCCTGAAGCCTGCGGGCCTCGAAGACGCGGCGTTCGCGGTCGGTGAGCTTGCCCAGCGCATCCTTCAACAGGCCATTGCGCAGGCTGGCTTCCTCGCTGTGCACCAGCATTTCCTCCTGGTTTTCGGATTCGTCCACCAGCCAGTCCTGCCATTCGCCCTCGCTGTCGTCGCGGACATGGGCGTTGAGCGAGGTGTCACCGCCCAAGCGCCGGTTCATCGACACCACGTCGGCCTCGGTGACGCCCAACTTGGTGGCGATGAGCTTCACTTGATCGGGGTGGAGATCGCCTTCCTCCAGGGCTTCGATCTGGCTCTTCACCTTGCGCAGGTTGAAGAACAGCTTCTTCTGGTTGGCCGTGGTGCCCATCTTGACCAGCGACCAGGAGCGCAGAACGAACTCTTGAATCGAGGCCTTGATCCACCACATGGCGTAGGTGGCGAGACGGAAGCCCTTGTCAGGCTCGAATTTCTTCACCGCCTGCATGAGACCGACATTGCCCTCGGAGATGACCTCGCCAATCGGCAGGCCATAGCCGCGGTAGCCCATGGCAATCTTGGCCACCAGGCGGAGGTGGCTGGTGATGAGTTTCTGGGCGGCCTTGGCATCGCCATGCTCTTTCCAGCGCTTGCCAAGCATGAATTCCTCCTCCGGCTGCAACATGGGGAACTGCCGGATGTCCTGCAGATAACGTTGCAGCCCGGCTTCACCGGATGCGATGGCGGGGAGAGATGCTGTCTTGGCCATTTTTGAGCCTTTCCTGTCCTGGTCACCCTATATAACGCTGAAATACGAAAAAAATAAGACACCGGACTGGTTACAGTTTATCAACAAAACGTGTTTCAGGGGCCGAGCCCCGCGATCAGCCGCGCCAGATCATCAGGTGCCGAGCTTTCGAAATGCAAGGGACGGCCATTCCTGGGGTGTTCGAAGCCCAGGACGGTGGCGTGAAGGGCCTGCCGGTTCAAGGCTTTAACAGCCGATTGGGCGGCTTCGGGCAGTTTGATCACCGACGTGCGGAAGCCGGCACCGTAGATATGGTCGCCCAGCAGGGGATGGCCGATATGGGCCATATGGACACGGATTTGATGGGTTCGGCCGGTTTCGAGGCGGCAGCGGATCAGGCTCGCCAGCGGCGGCGTGCCGAAGATTTTCTCAACTTCATAGTGGGTGACGGATTCGCGGGCCTTGGCCGAACGCGACACCGCCATCTTCTGGCGGTTGGCCGAGGAGCGGCCGATGGGGGCCGAGATCACCCCCCGGCTGCGCTCCGGGACGCCCCAGACGACCGCCAGATATTCACGCTCGAGCCTGCCGTCGCGGCCATGGGCGGCGAATTGCTCGGAGAGGCCATGGTGGGCGGTATCGTTCTTGGCCACCACCAGGAGGCCGCTGGTATCCTTGTCGAGGCGGTGCACGATGCCGGGGCGCCGCACGCCGCCAATGCCGGACAGGCTTTCGCCGCAATGGGCGATCAGGGCGTTGACCAGGGTTCCCGTCTCGTTGCCGGCACCGGGGTGGACAACGAGACCGGCCGGCTTGTCGATGACGATCAGATCTCTATCCTCGTGGACGATGTTGAGCCTGATGGCTTCACCCTTGGGCTCCGCCGCCGCCGGTTCGGGCAGGTTGGCCCGCAGCGAGTCGCCCGGCCTCACCTTGTGGTTCATCGCGGTCACCACCTTGCCCTCGACAGTGACATGGCCTTCGGCAATAAGGCTCTGGAAGCGGGACCGGCTCACGTCCGGAAAGGCCGCGGCAAGGCTGCGGTCGAGACGGTCCGGGGCCTGGGCTACGAAGTGAAGCGTTTGAGAAGGCACCGGCGGCATGGCTGAAACGATCGAACCCCTGGCGGAAAATGCAAAACCCCACGTCCCCTCCGCCTCGGAGAAGATCGTTGTCAAGGCCGTCTATATCATGGGTATCATGCTGGTGGTGATGTTCATTGTGCTGATGGCCGGTATTGTCTGGAAGGTCATGAAGCGCGAACCGGTGCTGGTTGGCGTGGCGGCCCCGGTCACCGATCTGGGCCTCAAAGCGGGCGCCACCGTGCAGTCCATGCTGCTCGACGGCGACCGGCTGGTCATCAATAGCGGGCCTGAGATCATCATCTTCGACATCCGCAAGAATGCAATCGTGGCGCGCCTCGCCACAAACCCCAAGTAGCCCGCTTGCACTTCGAGTCCGGCCCCGATATAGGAGGCGCTAGGCCCAGAGAGCTCCCTTCGTCTATCGGTTAGGACGGCAGCCTCTCACGTTGCAAAGGCGGGTTCGATTCCCGCAGGGAGCGCCAACTGCTTTTGAAGTAGTTGTTCGGTAAGGATATATCCCCTTTTCAATAGCTTAGCACTGCCTTGGTGATACACTTTGGTGGTGCAATTGGCATTGTTGAGCTATCTCATTAAAGACCGCCACGGGACCTATAAATTCCGGCGTCCAATTGGCTTGCCCTTGCGTGACTTCATGCCCGGCGTGCGACGTGGCAAGGCCAACTGGATGCGCTCCCTCGACACTAAGGACCCCGCCACGGCCAAGCGGCGCTTTCCTGCTGTGCTGGCGGAATGCCAAAGGGACTTTGAGCTTGCTGGACTGGCGAAGGGACAACGGGTGCGGGGGGACCTGACCCTCGATGAGATTGCCATGCTGGCGGGATGGTTCCGAGACCATGCCATCGTTGAGGACGAAGAGTTCCGCATCACAGGCTATCTTGAGGATGAGAAGCTCTATCGCGACAACTTGGCTCGACTAGAGACCATGGGTGTTGCAGCCGTCGTTACTTATCCACCGAGTGAACGGATTTCGGGCCTCTCGGACAGGCAGGTTGCATCCAAACATCACTCAATAGCGATGACCGATGTTGCGTTGAAACGTGCCGTTGCTGCGTCCGATACAAGCTTGATTGCCCAAGAAGTCGATATCGTACTCGATATCTTCGGCATTGAGGTTCCCAAGGAGAGTGCAGCCTATCGGCGCTTGGGCCTCGCCTTTCTCGCTGCTTTCCAAGAGGCCAATGCCATGGTGGCCCGGCGTTTGAATGGCCAAGCGGTGGCGAGCCCGGAACTGCCAGAGCCCAAGCTTGAAGCGGGCCGTAGGTCAAGGCAATCTGGCAAAGGCAAGGGGCTCACGCTTCGCGATGCATTACCGATCTGGCCTGCTGCCGGTTCCGTGGACACCGAGTTAAGGTGTTTGATGGAACTGGAGGTTTCAAATGGAAAGACGGAAGTTCAGCCGCGAGTTCAAGCTTGAGGCGGCAAACCTGGTCAGGGAGCGGGGTGTTTCCTATGCCCAGGCGGCCCGGGATCTCGATGTCAATGTCAACATGCTGCGGCGGTGGGCCAAGGAGTTTGGGTCCGGCCCGAAGCAGGCGTTCCCCGGCCTGGGGCAGATGAAGCCCGAACAGTTGGAGATCGACCGGCTGCGCAAGGAGGTCGCCAGGCT
>JANPCA010000051.1:0-8337 GCA_031430715.1 Hyphomicrobiales bacterium
GGCGTGGGTGCCCTCCACCTGGTGCACGCCCATGAAGCGGCGCACTTCGCTCAAGACCGCTTCGAAAGGCCTGGTCTTGTAGCCGGACGTCGATTTGATGGTGTTGCCGTGCATGGGATCACACGACCATACGACGACACGGCCCTCGCGCTTGACCGCGCGGATCAGGTCCGGCAGGTGACGCTCCACCTTGTCGGCGCCGAAACGGGCAATCAGCGTCAGGCGGCCCGGCTCGTTGTCGGGGTTGAGGATGTCGATCAGGCGGATCAGTTCGTCGGCTTTAAGCGACGGGCCGCATTTGAGGCCGATGGGGTTCTTGACGCCGCGCATGAACTCGACATGGGCATTGCCCGGCTGACGGGTGCGGTCGCCGATCCACAGCATGTGGCCCGACGTCGCGTACCAGTCACCGCTGGTCGAATCGACGCGGGTCAAGGCCTGCTCGAAGCCTAGGAGCAGCGCCTCGTGGCTGGTGAAGAAAGCGGTGGTGCGCAATTGCGGCGCCGTGTCGGCATTGATGCCGCAAGCGCGCATGAAGCCCACGGCTTCGGTGATGCGGTCGGAAATCTCCTGGTAGCGCTCGTAGGCTGGCGAATCCTTGAGGAAGCCGAGCGTCCATTTGTGGACGTGCTCGAGATTGGCATAGCCGCCTTGAGCGAAAGCGCGCAGCAGGTTAAGCGTTGCGGCCGACTGCCGGTAGGCCATGATCTGGCGTTCCGGGTCGGGTTTCCTGGCGGCGAAATCAGCTTCCGCGCCGTTGACGATGTCGCCGCGGTAGATCGGCATTTCCACGCCATCGATCACTTCGGTCGGCGACGAGCGCGGCTTGGCGAATTGGCCGGCGATGCGGCCCACCTTCACCACAGGCTGGCCGCCGGCAAAGGTCAGCACCACCGACATCTGCAGGAAAACGCGGAAGAAATCGCGGATATTGTCGGCGGAATGCTCGGCGAAGCTTTCGGCACAGTCGCCGCCCTGGAGCAGGAAGCCCTTGCCTTCGGCGACGCGCGCCAGCTTGCGCTTCAGCTTGCGGGCTTCGCCGGCAAAGGCCAATGGCGGATAGCCCGCCAGCTGGGATTCGACGGCCTTGAGCTTTGCCCTATCCTCATAGTCCGGCACCTGCACGACCGGAAAGGTCCGCCAGCTGTCAGGTGTCCAGTTCGTCACCATCGTCTCAACTCCAAACGCCCCGGGACCCATTCTCCAAGGCTTCCTCTTAACATGGGAGGCGGGCTTATACACGCCCCCCTCCCCCTGTTCCAGTGGCAGGCGGGCAAGCGCAACCAAGGCTTAACCTGAATCTGCAAAACTTGCGCCCGAACCGAAGGCGGACGCTGCATACCATGTTCGAGCTCATTGGAAGGACACGTTGGGATCAGGCCTATGATTTCCTGACGGCGGGCGAGCCCTCGATGATGCTGCGCATCCTGCTGATCAACACGATCTTCGTGGTCCTCTACATCATCCGCCGGGCCCGCAGCCCCTATCCGATCAAGGAGCACACGGTGCTGCAGATTCAGGGCCTGCTGCTGCTGGCCAATGGGCTGATCCTGTTCCAGCGCGACATCGTGCAATTCCTCGGCCGCTTTATCTGAGCGTTTTCAACAACTCGCCGAAAGCCACGGATGCCGACTTGAACGGCACCTGACGGCCGACATTCCAGTAGCGCAGGTTTTCGACGCGGATCGGATCGCCGGTGACGGCACAGCGCACGAAATCGCCCTCGCGCAGAACCTGGAAATCCGCATCGAGATATTTGAGCTTGGCTTCCCGCTGCTGGGGAATGTGTTCGAGATAGTTCATGGACCCCTAGATAGCGCCTCGGGCGGCGTTTTTGAAGATGCCTTTGGTTGGACGGCCATGCGCAAGCCGCCTATATTGATTCACATGACCCATGAAACCTTGCTCGACCGTTACGCCCACCTCACCATCCGTTCCGGCCTCAACCTGCAGCCAGGACAGCAGCTTGTGATGACGGCCCCGCTCGATGCGGTGCCCCTCGTCCGGGCCATCACCGAACAGGCCTACAAGGCCGGGGCCAGCGTGGTCAGCACGCTTTACAGCGATGACGTCACGACACTGGCGCGTTATCAGCTCGGCGCCGGCGACATTTTCGACACGGCCCCCGCCTGGCTGTTCAACGGCATGGCGGAGGCCTTCAAGGGCGGCGCGGCGCGGCTCGCCATCACCGGTGAGGATCCCGCATTGCTGGCCGGGCAGGATGCGGGCAAGCTGTCGCGCGCCAACAAGGCCCGGTCGCTCGCCTACCGCCCGGCCTTGGAACTCATCACCAGTTTCGCCACCAACTGGTGCGTCATTGCCGCTGCAACGCCCGCCTGGGCCAAATCGGTGTTTCCGAACATGCGCGACAGGGAAGCCCTGGCGAAATTATGGCAGGCGATTTTCGCCTGCACCCGCGCCGATCTTCCCGACCCGGTGGCTGCATGGGAGCTCCACTCGGCCAATCTGGCCAAGCGAACCGCGTTCCTGAACGGCCGGCACTATGCGGCACTGAAATACAAAGGCCCCGGCGCCGGCCTGACGCTCGGATTGGCCGACGATCATGTCTGGAAGGGTGGTGCGGGCAAGACGCGGAGCGGCATCATCTGCAACGCCAATATCCCGACCGAGGAGGTCTTCACCTGCCCGCACAAGGACCGGGTGGATGGCACGGTGCGTTCCACGAAGCCCTTGTCCTACCAGGGCTCGCTCATCGATGGCATCAAGGTGCGTTTCGAGAAGGGCCGCATCGTCGAGATGTCGGCGGACAAAGGCGAAGACGCCTTCCGCAGCCTGATCGCGACGGATGAAGGGGCGGCGCGGCTGGGCGAAGTGGCCCTGGTGCCGCATTCCTCGCCGATCTCGAAAAGCGGCATCATCTTCAACAACACCCTCTTCGACGAAAACGCCGCCAGCCACATCGCCGTCGGGCAGTCCTATGGCGAGAACATCAAGGACGGCGGATCGCGGAGCACGGAAGAGAAAGCAGCGCTCGGCGCCAATTCCAGCATCGTCCATGTGGACTGGATGATCGGCTCGGGGGAACTGGATGTCGATGGCGTGCTGGCGGATGGGACGGCGGAGCCGCTGATGCGCAAGGGTGAGTGGGCGGTTTAGCATAGAGCACAATTGTCTTCTGCCATAAATTAACGTACTAACAGCTAAAAAACACTACGAGGACTACTTTCTAAGTGACTTTCGCGGGCGTTAGAGGAGAACGGCCAATGGCCAAGAAGAAGTCAGAATCTGTTCAATCGTCGGAGCGGTCTACCGTAGCTTTTGAATATATTAAGAGTCAATTGTTCCGAGTGATTCATGCTGATGGGGCGATAGGTGGTATCACTCCCGCAGGCAATCTCCATGTCGCATTCTATAGTGAGCGGCCTGCAATCCCGCAAATGATGGTTCATCAACGAAGTGAGGAAGGAATTCTTGGCGAACCAATACCTGAAAAGACCGTCAAACGTGCAGGCATGATTCGTGAAATGGATATTGATGTAGTGTTGAGTCCTTCCGCTGTTGATGGACTCATAGCGTGGCTGGTGACTAGGAAGGCAGAACTTGCAGAACATACGACAATGTCCCAGAAACTCGCACAGAAGATTTCGGCTTCCAAGCAACCGAGTAAGAAGAGGCATTGATGTTGTACGCATTACCTTCTTCGACCAGTAGCTCGCGCGATACTTACGATGACGTACCTTCTCCGCCTACGAGGTCACCACTGAGCTATTTGGCGGAAAACTACTTAGTCGATTTTGGGTCAACAAGAATTGATTGCAATCAAATCGAGACCATCGAAGAGAAATTTGCTCGACTTGCTGAGAAATGGGATAACGAAACTATTAACTATTCATCACTAGATAAAATTGTCGACCATCCAGCTTATAAGGAGATAATTGGCATGGGTGAAGTAGTACTTCCGGTTCTGTTTGCTGATCTCAGAAAGCAGCCGAGGCACTGGTTTATTGCACTTTCAAGAATTACCGACGCACAGAATGTTATTCCAAGATCTGCTGCTGGGAATCTTGAGAAGATGACACTAGCCTGGCTCAGCTGGGGCCGCAGGAATGGCTACTTCTAGAATATGCTAAATCCGATCGAATTCCCTAGAATTGCAGCAGAAGGTTACAACAAGACAAGTTGCAAAACGGACAGCTACAACTGCATAGCTTGGGCTGCGGGAGATGAGTCTAGATGGTGGTGGCCAATGGGTAACGGACCTGACGGTCGAGCGGCCCACTGGCCAAAAGGCGCTCCAACGAACTTGACATTGAAGGCGTTCTGCATCGCATTCAAGACCTTAGGTTACGACACTTGCAAAGATGATTGCCTGGAAGAAGGCTTTGAAAAAGTCGCAATTTACGCCATTGGCGTGAAGCCAACACACGCTGCTCGTCAATTAGCTGATGGAAACTGGACACACAAAATTGGACGCAACATCGATATGGTTGCGAGCCTATCTGCAGTCGAACAGGGCATTTATGGCGAGGCAGTTCGGTATCTTCGAAGGAAGAGACGTACTAAATAAGGCATTTGGTCAAATTATATAGGACTTAAAACAAGTTCCCCTGTTTCGGGCTGCCGTCTTCCCTGACTTTCACCTTGGCGTCGGCGAATTCGATGGTGAGTGCCTGCCCCGGCTTCACTTGCACTGCTGCGTGGACGGGCACGTCCCTGGCATCCCGCACCAGCGCGAAACCGCGCTTCAGCACCGACTTGTAGGACAGCGAATCGATGAGTTTCGCCGCACCTTCGAAGCGCTGGCGTTTGAATTCGACGATGCGCAGCAAGGCCCGCGCGGCGCGCAGCCCGGAGGTTTCGAGGGATTTCCGCTCATTGGCGATCACCGCTTTCAGAGGCGCCAATGTCAGGCGCGGCCCGACTCGGTTCAGCCTTGAACGATGCACCTGGGTATTGGCCCTGAGCGCCTGCACCAATCGTCCCGAGGCAGAGTCGAATCTCTGCCTGGCCAGCGCCAGCAATTCATCGGGGCGCGGCAGGGCGCGGGCCGCCGAACGCAGCCTCGTCTCGCGCTCCTGCATCGAACGGCTGATACCGCGATGAAGCCTCGATGACAGCGAAGCCACCTCGGCCAGCAGATCGACACGTACCGGCACGGCCTTTTCCGCCGCGGCGCTGGGCGTGGGGGCGCGCAGGTCGGAGACGAAATCGATCAGCGTCGTATCGGTCTCGTGGCCCACCGCCGAGATCAGCGGGATTTCACTCGCCGCCACGGCGCGCACCACGATTTCCTCGTTGAAGCCCCACAGGTCTTCGAGCGAACCGCCGCCGCGGGCCACGATGATGACGTCGGGCCGGGGTGTCATGCGGTTGAAGCCGGCGATGGCGGCGGCCACTTCGGCGGCACTGGACTCGCCCTGGACGCGCACCGGCCAGACGATCACGCGGCGCGGAAACCGGTCCTGCAGGCGATGCAGGATATCGCGGATGACAGCACCGGTGGGCGAGGTGACGACGCCGATCACCTTCGGCAGAAAGGGAATGGGTTTCTTGCGCTCCTGGTCGAACAGCCCTTCGGCGGCGAGCTTCTTCTTGCGTTCCTCCAGAAGCGCCATCAGGGCGCCAACACCGGCGGGTTCGATGTTCTCGATCACCAGCTGATAGCCGGATTTCATCGGGTAGGACGAGATCTTGCCAGTGGCGGTGACTTCGAGGCCTTCCTGCAGCTTGGAGCGCAGGCGGCCGAAGCTGCCGCGCCAGATCACCGCGTCGAGCTTGGCGCCCTCGTCCTTGATCGAGAAATAACAATGGCCCGAGGAATGCGGACCCCGGAAGCCCGAAATCTCACCTCTTACCCGCACATGGCCGAAGGTGTCCTCCAGCGTGCGCTTGAGGGCATGGGCGATTTCGCTGACCGAATATTCGCCGATGTTGGGCTTTACGGTTTCGATGATTTCGCCGGTTTGGGGATCGTGATCCCAGACGCTGGACATGGTCAAAATCCGCCCTTTGATTCTGAAGCATCAAATGCGAGAAGGCGGCGGAAAGCAAGGATCGCTCCCCATGAACATCCTCTTGATCGGTTCCGGCGGCCGCGAGCACGCGCTGGCCTGGGCCATCGGCGCCAGCTCCTTGTGCGACAAGCTCTATTGCGCGCCGGGCAATCCCGGCATCGACCAGATTGCCCGCGCCACCGACCTCAAGGTGACGGACCATGCTGCCGTCGTCACATTCTGCAAGGCGATGGCGATCGGCCTCGTGGTGGTCGGCCCCGAGGCACCGCTGGTGGCGGGGCTTGCCGACGATCTCCGTGCCGCCGGCATCAAAGTGTTTGGCCCATCGAAATTCGCGGCACAACTCGAAGGCTCGAAAGGTTTCACCAAGGACATCTGTGCGAAATTCAATATTCCGACTGCTGCCTATGGCCGCTTCAGGGACAAGGCCTCCGCTTTGGCCTATCTCGAAACCCAAGGTGTTCCCATCGTCATCAAGGCCGACGGGCTGGCGGCGGGCAAGGGTGTCACCGTGGCCATGACCATGGACGAGGCGCGGGCGGCGCTCGATGACATCTTTTCCGGCAAGTTCGGAGCCGGTGACTGCGTCATCGAGGAATTCCTCGAAGGCGAGGAGGCGAGCTTCTTCGTCTTGAGCGATGGAACCCACGTCCTGCCATTGGCGACGGCGCAGGATCACAAGCGCGTGGGCGACGGCGATACCGGTCCCAACACCGGCGGCATGGGCGCCTATTCGCCAGCCCCCTGCATGACGGAGGCGCTCTGCACGGAAGCCCTCGAAACAATCGTCAAGCCGACCGTCCGTGCACTGAGCGATATGGGCCACCCCTATGTGGGAGTCCTCTATGCCGGGCTGATCCTCGCACACGGCGGCCCCAAGCTCATCGAATACAATGCCCGCTTCGGCGATCCGGAAACCCAAGTCCTCATGATGCGGTTGAAAGACGATCTGGTCACGCTGCTGCTCGCCTGCTGCGACGGGACGCTTGACAAGATCTCGGTACGCTGGCTGGACGATGTGGCCTTGACCGTCGTGATGTGCGCCAAGGGCTATCCGGGCGAAGCCTTGACGGGCAGCGAAATCCGCGGTCTCGAAAGGGCCGCCGCCATGGAAGGCGTCGAAATCTTCCATGCCGGCACCGCCATGAAAGACGGCGCCATCATTGCTTCCGGCGGCCGGGTCCTGAACGTGACGGCGCTGGGTCGCACCGCCGCCGAGGCGCAGGCCCGCGCCTATGCCGCTGTTCGCCGCATCGACTGGCCGGAAGGCTTCTGCCGCCGCGACATCGGCTGGCGCGCCATCGCACGGGAACCGGGCTTGGCGGTGACCACCCGGAAGGTGTAGTCTCAAGGCGATGAGCAGTCTCTTTCCCGGCACGCTTGAACACCGCGCCCAGATCGGCGAAGCGGAAATTTTCGCGCGCATCGGCGGTTCCGGTCCGCCGCTGCTGCTGATCCACGGCTTCCCGCAGACCCATGCCATGTGGCACCGGGTGGCACCGGCATTGATGCGGCACTTCACCTGCGTCATGCCGGATCTGCGCGGCTACGGCTATTCCTCGTGCCCGTCCAATGACGCCCAGAACCGCGCCTATTCCAAGCGGGTGATGGCGCGGGATCTGATCGGCCTGATGGCGGGCCTCGGCCATCGACGTTTTGCCGTCATCGGCCACGACCGGGGTGGGCGCGTGGCCTATCGCATGGCCCTCGACCACGGACAATCCATCAGTACACTGACGGTGCTCGACATCGTGCCGACCTATGCCATGTGGCATAATTTCACCGTCAAGCTGGCGATGAAGACCTATCACTGGCTGTTTCTGGCGCAGCCATTTCCGCTGCCTGAAATGCTGATTGAAAAGGCCCCGATCGGCTATCTCGACTACACGATTGCAAGTTGGACGGGCACTCGCAATCTCTCGGCTTTCGATGAAAGCGCGCTGGCCGAATACCGGCTGCACTACGCCACGCCGGAACACATTCACGCCACTTGCAACGACTACCGCGCCGGGGCCACCTGTGATCTTGCGATGGATGAAGCCGATTTCGCGGCAGGCAATAAGATTGCCTGCCGCACCCTGGCGCTGTGGGGCACGGCCGGCATTCCGTCCGAGACTGACAGTCCACTTGCCGCCTGGCGTTCGTGGTGCGTGAATGTCGAGGGCCACGGCATCGAGTCGGGTCACTTCATCGCCGAGGAAAATCCGCAAGCCTTGCTTGAATCGCTCCTGCCGAATCTCCGTACCCATGCGCATTGACCGGCAGCAGGCGTTCTCCGGAACGATGGCGGCTGACCTACCCTTGGCGGCGCTTGACACCTATCTCGCCGCGCATATCGAAAACTATGCCGGGCCGCTCACGC
>JANPCA010000052.1:0-10805 GCA_031430715.1 Hyphomicrobiales bacterium
GGCTGTCGCTGTGGGTGGGCAGCTTCACGGCGGCCATCGGCTATGGCCTGACGCCCTTCATCGCGGGCGATCTGGTGAAAGCGGCCATCGCCGCCCTGGCCTTTACTGGTTGCGGCCGAGCAGCGCGTGCGCCGCCGGAAAGGCCAGGGCGGCGATGGCCGCTTTCACCAGATCGCCCGCGATGAAGGGCGTCAGGCCATAGCCGATGGCCGCCGTGAAGCTGCCCACCCACAGCGACAGCCAGATGAGCCCCGGCACATAGAGCACGGCCGCGCCCAGCAGCATGGCGGCGAACATGCGCAGCGCCGATCGGTCCCAGCCGCGCTCCGCCAGCCAGCCGACGAGGCCCGCGGCGGCGATGAAGCCCAGGACATAACCAAAGCTCGCCAGCATGACGCCGGACTTGAACTCGGCAAACACCGGAAGGCCGATGGTGCCCTCGAACGCATAAAGCGCCAGCGTGATGGCACCCAGCCTTGCGCCATAGGCCGCCCCGATGGCCAGAACGGCCAGCGTCTGCAGCGTCATCGGCACCGGCAGCATCGGCACATTGACCTGCGCCGCCAGGGCCACGAGGGCCGATCCAAACACTGCCAGAACCGCGTTGCGCATCAGGGAACCGCTCGCCGCGGGCCACACCCTGTTCGAAAGAAGGCTGGAATTCATTGCCGTTCGCCCCTACCCTGTTGTGATGATCGCGCTATTTCTAGCTTCGACCGGCCCGCGCCGCAACCGCTCATGACGGCGCTCCACTTCGACCGCGATTTCGCGGCCCGCCCGGGCGAGCCAGAGCAGGTCTCGCCGCTCATCCGCCGCGTGCTGGCCAACAACCCCAGCCCCTATACGTTCAAGGGCACCTCGACCTTCATCGTGGGGCGGGGCCGCGTGGCGGTGATCGATCCCGGCCCCGATGACGCGGGCCACTTGCACGCCCTGCTGCACGCGCTCCGCGGCGAGACGGTGAGCCACATCCTGGTCACCCATTCCCACGCCGATCATTCCCCACTCGCCGCCAAGCTCAGGGCCGCGACGGGTGCCAGGATCTATGCCTTCGGCGCGGTGGCGGCCGGACCGCCAGGAGGCCTCAGGCTCGACGCCGGCATCGACCATGATTTCGTACCCGGCGTGACGCTGGCCGATGGCGAGGCAATCGAAGGCCAGGGCTGGACCCTCGAGGCGCTGCACACGCCGGGCCACATGTCGAACCACCTGTGCTTTGCGCTCCGCCAAGAGCAGGCGCTGTTCGCGGGCGATCATGTCATGGCCTGGGCCACCAGCGTCATCGCACCCCCCGATGGCAACATGGGGCAGTATTACGACTCGCTCCGCAGGCTGTTGGTTCGCGATGACCAAGTCTATCACCCGGCCCACGGCCCCTCCAGGCGCGATCCCCTGCCGCTGGTCCGGGGCTATCTCAGCCATCGCAAGATGCGCGAGGGGGCGATATTGGAACGCATCAGGCAGGGCGCCAAACGGGTAGAGGACATCGCCGCCGCCATCTATGCCGACGTCGACCCGCGGCTGCACGGCGCCGCGGCGCTTTCGGTTCGCGCCCATCTCGAACACCTGGTGGAATTAGGCCGGGTGCGCGACACCGGTGATGGGTTTGAGGTGAAATAGGCGGCTGCCCATAAATTCCATTCGTGTGGCGAAGAGCCCTCGTTCCCCGGGCAAAACTCCCGGTAATAGAATAAGATGCAATTCTATCGATCAGCTTCCGGCAGGAATAGTCCCAGCCCAGTTCCCATCACACCCCCGGCAGTGGGTAATCCTTGAACCTTTCGCGCAAGGTCATTTTGGAAATCTTGCCCGCCGCCGTATGCGGGATCTCGTCGACGAAGGCCACGTCGTCGGGCAGCCACCACTTGGCGACCTTGCCCTGCATATGGGCCATGACCTGCGCCTTGCCGACATCCGAACCCGGCTTGCGGACGATCACCAGCAGCGGGCGCTCGTCCCATTTGGGGTGGGCAAGGCCGATGGCCGCGGCCTCCTGGACGCCGGGGCAGCCGACCGCGACGTTTTCGAGTTCGATCGATGAAATCCACTCGCCGCCCGACTTGATCACATCCTTGGAGCGGTCGGTGATGTTCATGTAGCCATAGCCGTCGATGGTGGCGACGTCGCCGGTGTCGAACCAGCCATCTTCATCGAAGGCCGCCGCACCCTCGCCCTTGTAATAACTCTTGGCCACCGCCGGACCCTTGACCTTGAGGCGCCCGAAGGTGCGGCCGTCGTGGGGAAGCGATTTGCCGTCGTCGCCGGTGATCTTGAGATCGACCATGAAGGGCGGACGGCCCTGCTTCAATTTGATCGGCCACCAGGCATCGTCATCGAGGCCAGCGGTGCGCGCCGAGCGCGTGCCCAATGTGCCGAGGGGGCTCATCTCCGTCATGCCCCAGCCGTGAATGACATCGACATCGTAGTCGATGACGAAGGCCCGCATGATGGCCTCGGGGCAGGCCGAGCCGCCGATGACGACGCGGCTCAGGTGCGGCAAGCGCAATTGCCGGTTCTGCTCCAGATAGTTGAGCAGCATGAGCCACACGGTCGGTACGGCGGCGGTGAAGGTGACGCGTTCGGTCTCAAGCAGTTCGTAGATCGAGGCGCCGTCGAGTTTGGGTCCGGGCATCACCATCTTGGCCCCGGCCATGGGGCAGGAGTAAGCCAGCGACCAGGCATTGGCATGGAACATCGGCACCACCGGCAGGACCGCGTCGCGACTCGAAATGTCCAGGGCATCGGCGAAGCTGACCGACAGGGCATGCAGCACGTTGGAGCGGTGTGAGTACAGAACGCCCTTGGGGTTTCCCGTGGTGCCGCTCGTGTAGCACAGACCGCAAGCGGTGTTTTCGTCGAACTGGGGCCATTCGAAGGAGGTATCGCCCCCGGCGATCAGGTCTTCATAGCAGATCGGATTGCGCAAGGTGCTGGTGGCGGGCATGTGGGCCTGATCGGTCATCACGATGAAGCCCTTGATATTGGGCAGCCGGTCCTGCAGCTTCTCGAACAATGGCACGAATGAGAGGTCGGTGAAGATCCATTGATCGCCACCATGATTGACGATGTAATCGAGCTGATCGGCGAAGAGCCTGGGGTTCAACGTATGGACGATGGCGCCCAGCCCCATGACGCCATACCAGATCTCCATGTGCCGCCAGGTGTTCCACGCCATGGTGCCGATGATGCTTCCGGGCTCGCAGCCGAGCCGTTTTTGTATGGTGCTGGCCAGGGCCCGCGACCGGCGGTCCAGTTCGGCATAGGTGGTGCGGTGGATCGGGCCTTCGACACTGCGAGAGACGATCTCAGTTGCGCCATGCCAGCGCGCCGCGTGGTCGAGCAAGCGATGCACCAGCAGCGGAAAATCCTGCATCAGTCCGAGCATGTGTTTCCTCCCACTAGGCACCCTTCGGGGTGTCTTGTCTGGAACGGAGTCTAACCCCCTTCCGGATGCAAGGCTAGCTCACACGGGGGTCAATTGGCGTGATGGCGCCGAGACCGAGGATCTGTTCCATCAGCCTCGCCCCCGCCAGCAATCGCGCCTCGGCCCTCGGCGGCGCCACGATCTGCAGGCCGACTGGCAGGCCCTCCTTGGTGAAGCCGCAGGGGATCGAGATGGCCGGGCAGCAGCACAGCGTGATGGCGGAGACAATGGCGAGCCACTCGACATAGGTCTCGAACTTTACCCCTTCGCATTCGGCCACATAGCGCTGTTCCACCGGGTAGGGCGGAACGATGGTGGTCGGGCAGAGGATCAGGTCATAGGTCTCGAAGAAGCGCCCCATGCGGCGGAACAGCTCGGCCCGCTGGGCCTCGGCGCGCGCCACATCCGCCCCGCTCAGGCGCAGGCCCTGTTCGATGTTCCAGATCACCTCGGGTTTCAGCAGATCGCGGTGGGCCTCAAGCAATGGCCGCTTGTTGGCATAGGAGAGGGCACGGAGCGTCGCGGAGCAGGCGCGGGCTTCGTGCAAATCGGGATGGGCCTCCTCGACAATGACGCCCACCTCTTCGAAACGGCGCGCCGCCCGCATCACAATATCGGCCACTTCGCGGTTGACTGGTGGCAAGCCGAGATCGCGGGAAATCGCCACCCGCCGTGGCGTCCAGCCGGAGTGCGCCGCCTTGACATAGGACGTGCCATCGGCGGGCAACGATAGCGGATCGCCCGGGTTCTCGCCCACCATGGCATCGAACAGCAGGCTCAGGTCTTCGACATTGCGTGCCATGGGACCTTGAACAGCAAGCGTACCGTCGATCTTGAGGCCGGGGTCGCGCGCCACCCGGCCGGGCGAAGGCCGCATGCCCGTAACACCGCAGAAGCTGGCCGGGTTGCGCAGGGAGCCGCCGAGGTCCGAACCATGGGCCAGCCAGGCCATGCCGGTGGCCAGCGCCACGGCGGCACCACCGGATGATCCGGCTGCGGAACGCGAAGTATTCCAAGGGTTCAGGGTGCGCCCGAAGACCTCGTTGAAGGTGTTGGCGCCGGCACCGAACTCCGGCGTGTTGGACATGGCGTAGATCACCCCGCCACTGGCCTCCAGATGCGTGACGAGAATGTCAGAGGCAGGAGCAATCCGGTCCTTGAAGATCGGTGAGCCTTGCGTCGAGCGCACGCCCGCAACGTCGGTCAGATCCTTGATCGGCACCGGCAGGCCTGCCAGCGGCCCACGCTCGGCCAATGGCCTGGCCATCAGTGCCCGGGCATGATTGCGCGCCCGGTCAAAACAGCGCGTCGGCAAGGCATTGACCACGCCGTCCACGTCATCGATCCTGCTTTCGAGGGCATCGAGGCAGTCGAGCGGTGAAAGCTGCCCGCTTCTCAAAAGCTCGACAATTGCCGTTGCGGTCATTCGGATCAGATCGGACATGTGCATTCCTTGTGCGCTCAGTGCCGGATTGAATCCGTTTGCAGCCATCGCGTCAACAGGCGTAAAAGCCGCCCCAGGAAACCAAGGAGATCATCATGAACGCACCGGTATCGGCCGCCCCCGGCATGAACAAACAGTGGGTGGAGCGCCGCGCCAGGGCCGTCTCGCGCGGCATCAGTGCCGGTGCCCCGGTGATCGCGGCGAAGGCCGAGAATGCCGAGATCTGGGATATCGAGGGCAACCGCTATATCGATTTCGGCGGCGGCATCGCGGTGGTCAACACCGGCCACCGCCATCCCCTGGTGATGAAGCGCGTCTACGAGCAGCTCGAGAAATTCACCCACACCTGCGCCATGGTGATGCCCTACCAGCCCTTCATCGAAGTCTGCGAAAAGCTCAACGCCGTGGTGCCGATTTCCGGCGAGAAGAAAGCCGCCCTCCTCACCACCGGCGCCGAGGCGGTCGAGAACGCCATCAAGTTTGCCCGTGCTTACACCGGGCGCTCCGATGTCATCGCCTTCCACGGCGCCTTCCACGGCCGCACCAACCTGGCCATGGCCTTGACCGGCAAGGTGGTGCCCTACAAGACCAGGTTCGGCCCCTTCGCCGGCGGCGTCTGGCATGTGCCCTTCCCGGTGGCGCACCACGGCATCAGTGTGGACGACACGATGCAGGCCATCGACATGCTGTTCAAATGCGATGTCGAACCGGCCCGCGTCGCCGCCCTCATCATCGAGCCGGTGCAGGGCGAGGGCGGTTTTTATATCGCGCCCAAGGAATTGATGGTGCGGCTCAGGAAGCTCTGCGACGAGCATGGCATCGTCATGATCGCCGATGAAATACAGTCGGGCTTCGGCCGCACCGGCAAATTCTTCGCCATGGAACATTATGGCGTCGAGCCCGATCTCATCACGGTCGCCAAATCCCTGGCCGGCGGCTTCCCGCTGGCCGGTGTCGTGGGCCGTGCCAAAATCATGGATGCGCCGGACCCGGGCGGCATCGGCGGCACCTATGCCGGCAATCCCATCGCCTGTGCCGCCGCACTCGGTGTCTTCGAGGCCTTCGAGACCGAGGACATTCTGGATCAGGCCCTGAAGCAGGGCGAGATCATCATGAACCGCATGAAGGCGGTGAAAGCCAAGAGCCGTGGCATGCCGATCGGCGACATCCGCGGACTTGGCGCCATGTGCGCCTTCGAAATGGTCACCGAACACGGCGGCAGCAAGCCCGACGCGGCCGCCACCAAGGCACTGGCCACCAAGTGCCTGGAGCGCGGCTTGCTGATCCTCACCTGCGGAATTTATTCCGACACGGTGCGGCTCTTGACGCCCTTGACGGCGCCTGAAGCCGTGTTGAACGAGGGGCTGGATATTCTGGAGAGCGCCTTATTGGGGAATTGAGAGTTGCCTCTATCATATAAGTTGATAGTTTTGTATTTGATAAGGAGTTGACGGATGAAAAGAAAAGGACAGCTCAATGGTATGCGAGGAGTCTATCTTGTCGCAGCTGAATTGTGCAGACTTGGTTTAATCGTTTCGCCAACGTCACGAAGCGCACGCGGCGTCGACCTTCTTTCCACGTCAGACGACTTCAAGAAAGTATTCTCGATCGAAGTCAAGACAACGACAACAAACCGATTTTGGCAACTGGCAAGTCACGCAAAGACTCTGGCTTCAGAGAGTCTGTACTATATATTTGTTAGGGTCCGAGCAAACTCGGAAGGCGAGGAAGAAATTTCTTACTATCCTGTTAGCAGTCTCGTTGTGAAAAAGAAGTCCATGCGACCAGATCCGAGCAAGAGCGAGGACAAACAATACCGGGCCGGCTTCACGCTCTGGGAAAAAGACATAGAAAAGTATAAGAATGACTGGTCAGTCTTTGCTTAGATTGCATCTTCCCAAACGGGGCAGTCCAGCGTTCTTGTCTGTGTTGCCTGTAGCCTCCAAACTATTGCTTAACAAGTCATTGACATTATTGAGAACGCTATTCTGGGGAATTGAGAGTCAAGGCGGGATCGCCAGCTTCAACGGCACGTGCCGCGCCGCAAACTTGAAGTCCTGATCGGTGGTCAGCAGTTCCAGTTCATGGCGAATGCAGAGTTGGGCAATGAGGGCGTCAATGGTGCCGATCTGGACGCCCGACCTGCGGCAGATATTGCGCAGAGCTGCCGCTTCGATGTGATCTCGGCGGTCAGGCGTCAACAAGGGAATGTGCTGGAAACGCTCGATGATCGACTCCGCGACTTTGGGGCCCGCGAACCCCTGCAACAATTCTTGTAAGACGATACCGGATGTGGTGAGATCAAGACCGCCTTGGAGCATCCGCCGCAACAATTGGACCTCCGGAACGTCTTGAATCGCATCCCGGCGGAAGTGCAGCGACCAAACGCTGGTGTCAACGAACAGCGTCACGTCCGCGAACGCTCGGCCTTGTAATCGTAGCTCTCATCCCATTCCAAACTACCCATGAGATCAAGCAACCGCTTCTGGCTGCGCCTGGCGATGAACTCTTCAAGGGCTTTGGTGACGGCGGCCTTCTTGGTGCGTTCGCCGCTGAGCTCGAGAACGCGTTCGAGCAGGTCCGGATCAAGTGCGAGGTTGGTTGCCATTGTGTGAACTCCTACACATCAAGTAGCACAAGACTTGGACTCGATCAATTGCCGCGATTGTTGCTTGAGTGAGTGCCCATGTTCCGTCCTGGTCCGCGAAAGCGGACCATCCAGCTTGCGGTGTGGACAGCGTGGTTTCTCCATTTTCGCGGAGAGTGACGAATTTCCGGGATGTTTTAAACAAGCCGGGAATTGCGCTAAGTCCTGTCCATGGTCATCCTCGCTCTCCTTGGCGCGCTATTGTTCTTCGGCCTCATCTTTGGCCCGCAGGCCTGGATTCGCGCCGTCATGAAGCGGCATGGCGCGGAGCGAGCCGATTTCCCCGGAACCGGCGGCGAATTGGCCCGTCACCTGTTGGACGACGCGGGGCTGCAAACCGTGAAGGTCGAACGCATCGAAGCGGGCGATCACTATTCGCCAGCCGACAAGGCGGTCAGACTCTCAGGCCCGAACTTCGACGGCAAGTCGGTGACGGCGGCGGCGGTCGCCGCCCATGAGGTCGGCCACGCGTTGCAGGATCGCGATGGCTATCTGCCGCTGCAGCTCCGTCAGAAGCTGGTGGGCCTGTGGATCAACATCGAGCGCACCGGCAGCGTCTTGCTGATGGCTACCCCCATCGTCTTCATGCTGACCCGCTCGCCGGTGATTCTTCTGGCCGAACTGGCGGTGGCGCTCGCCATCATGTTTTCGACCGTGATCATCCACGCTTTCACACTGCCCACCGAATTCGACGCCAGCTTCAGCCGAGCCCTGCCGCTCCTCGAACGCTATCTGCCGCCAGACGAAATGCCCGCCGCCCGCAGCGTCCTCAAAGCCGCCGCCTTCACCTATGTGGCGGCAGCCCTAGTCAATCTCCTCGACATTGCGAGGTGGCTGCGGATTTTGAGGTTCTGAGTGTTGCGGGCGCCGATTGACTTGAATTAAAGGAGCGAGCTATTATTGCAAGAACCATATCGATCAAGATCAGGTAAGATCATGTCTGCAACGGCGACACTTTCGAGCAAGTTCCAGATTTCGATCCCGAAGGAAGTGCGGGAGCGGGAAGGCTGGAAAGCGGGACAGAAATTCGTGTTCTTACCCAAGGGCGGCGGATTTGTGCTGGTGCCCGTGCCCCAGCCAAAAGAGCTTTTCGGCATTGCCAAAGGCGCCAATCCTGATGGAATCCGCGACCGCCGGGACCGCTATTGATGTGGCTTTACGATAGCTGCATCTGGGTGGAGTGGCTTCTGAAAAGCCAGATCGGCACATCCCTCAAACCGGAATTTCTGACGATCGAAACATCTGTCGTGCCAACGCTTGTGCAGTTTGAACTGCAGAAGTGGGGAGCGCGCGAGCTTGGCGAAACCGAAACCGCGCGGCTTCTGGCGCTGACCACGACATGCAACGTGATTCCGCTTGATACCGCCATTGCGATCGAAGCCGCAAGCTTGGCACAGTCCTACGGTTTGCATTCCGCCGATGCAATAATTTATGCAACTGCAATTCTGGCCGGTGCTACGTTGGTAACGTGCGACGCCCATTTCGCGAAATTGCCACAGGTGCGTTACTTGAAAAGATAAATGGAGATTACCTTGCCCACACTTTCCAACATGGCCCACCGCGATATCGAAACCGTCATTCATCCCTACACGAATCTGGCGCGCCACCGGGAAGTGGGCCCCTTGATCCTCAACGAAGGCCGCGGCATCTATCTCTATGACGACAAGGGCAAGCGCTACATCGAAGGCCTGGCCGGCCTGTGGTGCACGGCCCTGGGCTACGGCAACGCGGAAATCGCCGAAGCCGCCGCTGCCGCCATGCGCAGGCTCTCGTTCACCCATTCCTTCGGTGGCAAATCCCATGACGGGGTGATCGAACTCTCCGAAAAGCTCAAGGAACTCTCGCCCGTCCCCGCCTCGAAAATCCTCTTCGGCACCTCGGGGTCCGAAGGCAACGACATGCAGATGAAGCTGACCTGGTATTTGAACAATGCCAGGGGCAGGCCCCAGAAGAAGAAGATCATCTCGCGCCTCCGTGGCTATCATGGCGTCACCATCGCCTCCGCCTCCCTGACGGGACTGCCCTGGGTCCACAATGATTTCGATCTGCCCATCAAGAACGTGCTGCACACCTCCTGCCCGCACTTCTACCGCTTCGGTCAAGAGGGCGAGAGCGAGGAAGAATTCTCAACCCGCATGGCGCAGGACTTGGAAGACTTGATCCTCCGCGAAGGCCCGGACACGGTCGCGGGCTTCATCGCCGAACCGGTGATGGCGGCGGGCGGCGTGCTCATGCCGCCAAAAGGCTATTTCGAGAAGCTGCATCCCATCCTGGAGAAATACGATATCCGCTTCATCGCCGATGAAGTGATCTGCGGTTTCGGCCGCACCGGCAACTGGTTCGGCACGCAGACGATGGGCATGAAGCCCCATTCGATCACCATGGCCAAGGCCATCACGTCCGCTTACTTTCCGATGAGCGCCATCACCATCGAAGAGGAACTCTACCAGGCCATGCTGGAGGAAAGCCGCAAGCTCGGCACCTTCGGTCATGGTTATACTTACACAGCCCATCCGGTCGGCTGCGCCGTGGCACTCAAAACCATCGAGATTTACGAACGCGACAAAATCATGGAGCATGCAAGAAAGGTCTCGCCGGTCTTCCAGTCGCGGCTCATGAAACTTGGCCAGCACCCGATGGTCGGCGAAGCCCGCGGCACCGGCCTGATCGGTGCGGTCGAACTGGTCGCCGACAAGATAAGCAAGCGCTCCTTCGAGGCGAAGCGCATGGCCGGCGCCACCGCCGTCAACGTGATGCAGGACTTGGGGCTGATCGTACGCAATGTGCAGGATTCGCTTGCCCTCTGTCCGCCGCTCATCATCACCACGGACGAAATCCACGAGATGTTCGACATCTTCGAGAAGGGTCTCGACCAGATGGAAGCCTGGGCACGCCAAGAAAATGCGAGGGCGGCGTGAACTATGGCTGAAAAACGCGCGCTGGTCGTCTGGGGCGGCTGGGAAGGTCACACGCCGGAGGCTTGCGCCGTTGTGGTGCGCGATATCTTGACGGCCCACGGCTTCGCCGTCGAGACCGCCAATTCGACCTCGGCCTTTCTCGATCCGGCCCTTGCTTCACTTTCCCTCATCGTGCCCATCATCACCATGTCGGACATCGGCAAGGACGAAGTGAAGGCGCTGACCGATGCGGTGCGCGGTGGCGCCGGTCTCGCCGGCTTCCATGGCCAGATGTGCGACAGTTTCCGCAAAGAGACCGAATACCAGTTCATGACCGGTGGCCAATGGGTGGCCCATCCTGGCAACATCATCGACTACCGGGTGAACATCGCG
>JANPCA010000053.1:0-15766 GCA_031430715.1 Hyphomicrobiales bacterium
ATCACCGTGAAGCCCGTGCCGATGGCGGTCGGAACCGGATTGCCGGTCACGAAGGCATGGGCGGCCGCGAGGCCGAAATAGCCGATTTCGGCGGGATGCTGGGCGATGGTGAGTTCGAAAGTGCCGTCCTTGAGCTGGGCGACGATCGATTCCGGCGCGTCGAAGCCGGCCATCTTCACCTTGCCCGCAACGCCTGCCTGCTTGGCACCATTGGCGGCACCACCGGCCGAGAACAGGTTGGCGCCGAACACCCCGGCCAGATCCGGAACGCGGCCCAAGACGGCCTGGAACTGGGATGCCGCTTTGTTGGCGTCATCGTCGTTGAACTGGGTGTCGAGAACCTCGATGTCTTTCCACTGGGCAATTTCGGCCTTGAAGCCTTCCTCGCGCTGGTCGGTTGTGGAGATGCCGGGCTTCACGTTGGAGACATAGACTTTGCCCTTTTCGCCGATGGCCTTGGCCAGCGCCCGGGCCGCCATGCGGCCGCCCAGCACGTTGTCGGACGCAACGTAGCAGATCGGGAAATCGGCATCGCCAGCACCTGTCTGGAAGATGCCGGTGCCGACGAAGGTATCGACACAGACAACCGTGATGCCGGCTTCATGGGCCTTCCTGAGCGGTTCGATCATCTGCACCTTGTCGTTCGGCGCAATGAGGATGGCGGCCGGCTTCTTGGCGATGATGGCTTCGAGAATTGGCACCTGCAGGGAAACGTTCCATTCGGCAGCACCCTGGTAGAGCAGGTTGACGCCCAGCGCCTTGGCGGCGGCCTCGGCACCCTTGCGCATGGTGACGTAGAAGCCGTCCGCCGTGAGGCCGGGGATCAGCGCGATAGTGACGGCATCCTGCGCATGTGCCTTGGTGGTGATGAGACCCGCACCGGCGGCGGCCGTTGCCGCCCCCATCATCTTGATCAGTGAACGACGTTCCATAGTATTCCTCCCACTGTGTGATTCAACTGGGCTGGACCCTTGTTGTCTGGTCCGCCGGGCCGGAAACATTGCAGCGGCTTTGGGTTCCGTCAATCAGTATTTTTACGCGCGGAAATATTGCTGCAGTGCCAAGCCGGCGGCTCCGGCGAGGCCGGCATTGTCGCCGAGTTCGGCGGCAACGAGTTCAGCCTCGCGAAACGGCGGCATCGCATGGCGCTCGATCTCAAGCCGGATGCTCGCTGCCATAAGGTCGAACGCCGCCGAGACGCCGCCGCCCATGACCAGACGCTGCGGACTGTAAAGATAGAGGAGGCTGGCAAAGCCATAACCCAGAAGTTCGGCGTGATGCGCCAGCACGGTCTTGGCACTTCCGTCGCCCCTTCGTGCGGCATCCGCAACAGCCTTGGCATCTGCAAAGCCGGCGTCTCGCGCCGCAGTGGCTAGGGCGGTACCTGAAGCCAGCGCTTCGAAACAGCCTGTGCCGCCACATTTGCACCTGGGGCCGTCGCGGGCGATCATCATGTGGCCGATATGCCCGGCCATGCCGCGCCACCCCCTGAGCAATCTGCCATCGGCCACGACACCGCCGCCGATCCCCGTACTGACGGTGACATAGACGAGATGCGACAAGCCGCGTCCGGCGCCATATTTCCATTCCCCGAAGGCTGCCGCAATACCATCGTTCTCAACAACCACGGGCAACGACAGCCTTTCGCTCAGAACCTTACGCAATGGATAGCCGCTCCAGCCGGGAAGCGTTGGAATGTCGATGATCGTGCCACTATCGGAATCGAGCGGGCCCGGCGTCGCCATGCCCGCCGCCGCGATGCGCTGACGGTCGCCGGCGATGACCTCGTTGGCGAGCAGCATGATTTGCGCGATGATCGCCGCCGGCCCACCCGTCACATCGGTGAGTACGGCGCTGCGCCGCAGCACCTGGCCCGCCTCATCGACAATTGCCGCCCGCAACTGCGTGCCGCCAAGATCGAAGGCGAGCGCCAGCGGCGATGCCATGTCAGGCGGCTTTCTGGCCGTGAACCCAGTTCATGCGCGAGGCCAGGTCGGCGGCGCCGAAGGCGAGCGACCCCATGACGATGGTCTCGGCACCTGCCGCGCGGAGCAGCGGCACCGTATGCTCGCGGATGCCGCCATCGGCCGCCACAATGATGCGGTGCGGGGCCTGGCTGGCGGCCACCAGCTGGCGCGCCTGGCGCAGCCGGGCGCCCGCCTCGTCCGCAAGACCCACGCCCTTGATGCCCATGCGGGTGCCGAGCAGCGTCAGCATGTCGATTTTCGGTAGCAGGGGTGCTGCCTTCGCCACATCGCTGTGAAGCTGCAGCACGATGCCGGATTTCAGCCCCAGCTTGGCGATCAGCGCCAGCGCTTCACCCACATTGGCGTTTTCGAGATGCACACTGATCAAGTCGGCACCGGCTTCGGCGAACTGTTCCACTTGGCTGATGAGGACCGCATCTGCCACCATCAGATGCACATGGAAGGGCTTCGCCGTCACCCGTCTCAGCCTTGCCACCAGATCGGGAAAGAACAGCAAGGACGGCGAGAAATGCCCATCGGCCACGTCGATGTGAAAGATATCCGTATAGGGCTCAATCCGCTTGGTATCGGCCTCGAGTTGACCCAGGTCGGCCGACCACAGCGACATTTCGGCCATCAGCCGATTGGCAGGTAGGGCATCGAGCCAGCCGGAGGCCGGGCGTGGGCTGGGGAAATTCATCGGGTCATCCTTGCTGGTTGAGAAAATCCGTGACGGCGGCGCGGAACTCCGCCAGATGCCGCGGCTTGTCGCGGGCCTTGGGCGCGATCTCGATGAAACGCGCGGCCGGTATCGTGTCCGCCAGCAGACGCGCCTGGGCGATGGGGTGAACCTCGTCGACCGCGTTGGCGATGACCAGCGTGGGCACGGCGATGTTCCGCACTTGCGCTTCGGTGATGTCCGGCCCGTCTGCCGCGATGGCCGCTATGAGCTTCGCGGTGTTGGCGCGATTTGGCTGGCCGAAGAACTTGCGCAGCGATGCCAGGTTGTCGGGCGCATTCGCCGCGAACTCGCGTGCCACGTCCGTGGTTTCGAACCCGTCGCGGTCACCGGCGATCAGAAAACGGCTGAGCACCGTGAAGGCCTGCATATTGTCTGGCGCCGCCCGCCAGTTCCAGGCGGGACGGGCGAGGATCAGGGCACTGACGCGCTCCGGTGCAATCACCGCGATGCGCAAGGCGATGGCCGCGCCCATCGAGATGCCGCCAACCGCAAAGCGCTCAACACCCTTGGCATCCGCATAAGCCAGCACATCATCGGCGAACAAAGCGATCGAGAAGCTTTCGCCGCGATCATCGGAAGCGCCATGGCCGCGGCATTCGAGCGTCAGCCTGTGGAAGCCTCGAGAAGGAAAGGCCTCCGCAACCTGCGCCTCGTCGCCGCCCAATCCGTGCTGAAAGATGATCGCCGGACCGCTGCCATGCTCGTAGCCGCGAAGCCGGAGCCCATGCCGTTCCAATATCAAGCGCAAACCTCCTTCAGGAATGCGGCAACACCTGGCGCTTCCGCCTCGTTCAAGCCATGGGTCACCAACGGACCATCAAATCCCGCTGCCCGGAGACGCGATACGAAATGCGAAAAATCGATGACGCCTTTGCCCGCCGCCACGAAATTGCCACTCGCATCACGGTCCTTGGCATGGGCCATGGCGATGCGGCCGCCCAGCAAGTCTAGCGCTTCTTCAACGAGCAGGCGGCGCTCCGCCGCGCTTGCAATCTCGAACAGATTGGCCGGATCGAGCACGATCTTCAATCGCGGCGAGTTCATCTCATCGAGCAGCCGTCGTGCCGCGCGCGCCGAACTGACGACATTGGCAAGTTCCGGCTCGATGCCCAAGTCGACATCATGGCGGTCCGCCAGCGCAACCGCCTTTTCCATTTCGGTGACCAAATCGCTCCAGGCTTCGGCACTATCATTGTCCGGGTGATGCCGCCACTGGTCCTGCGGGTCGCGCGTTCCCGTGCACAGCGTCACCAGCCGCGTGCCCATGGCATGTGCCGCGCCGATGATCGTTCCGAGCCTGCGAAGACCCAGACTCCTCTGCTCCATATCAGGATGAATCATGTTGTAGGTCGCCGAAACAGCGGCGATACCAACGCCGCTGGAGCGAGACGCTTCGGCAACGCCATCGGCAACATCACGCGGGATATCGTCAGGCATCGCAGGCAACCCGGCGCAGGCCATGTTGAACTGCGCCGCCTCATAGCCAGCCCCGCCGGCCGCCCGCAGGACGGGCAGGGCCCCTTGAGCCGCAAAAGTCTTGGCGAAAATGCCGATCCGCATCAGACCGGCCCGCTCACATCGGCGAGGCGCACGGACTTGCCGGTCCGTACCGACTGCGCAATCGCCACCATGGCGCGCACCGATGCCACGCCATCCGCGATATCGGCGCCGCGCATCGGCGCGCCGTCCAGCACCGCGTCCGCAAAACCTTCGAGTTGCCGCCGGTAGAAGTGCCCATCGGCACCAAGCGGCCTGCGATAGGTCGCGTCCTTCTCATGGAAGATCTCGACGTCCGAGGACTTGTAATACCAGGGATTGTAGGTCTTGGCGGTGATGCTGCCATTCTCGCCATAAAGCGTCAGCCCCTCGTGCCAATCCATGCGCACCGCCACCGTGAGATCGAGATGCCCCATGCAACCGTTGGCGAAAGCCACGTCAATGAACCACGAATAGGCCCCGAATTTTTCGTTCAGTCTGGCGCTCACTTCAGTGATCGGGCCGCACAGGAAGCGCGCCGTATCGGCCAGATGGCTGCCATGCGCCAGCATGTAATAGCGCCGCAAGTCCGCCTTGGGATTTTCCGCAGGTTTGCGCGCATTCCTGCTCAGGACGGCTAAGGGCTGCACCGCATCGGTCATCGTATAGCGGTGCGTCGAATCGCAATACCAGGCTTTGAGCGCCAATTGCTGGCCCATCTCGTCGCGCACGAAATCGCGCGCCGCTTCGAGGCCCGGATCGAAACGCTTCATGTGCCCGATCTGCAAAATCTTGCCGGATTGCCGCACCGCATCGGCAAGCCCTTCAACCTCCTCGATGCCGATGCCGATGGGCTTCTCGCACAGCACATGCTTTCCCGCCGCCAGGGCCTTGAGCGCGGCCGGAACATGGAAGGCATCGGAGGTCGCCACGATGACCGCATCAAGCTCCGGATCGTTCAGCATCGCCTCATAGTCATGATAGCGCTTGGCCGGCTGATAGGTGTCGCCCATGCGCTGCACCAGATCCGCGGCGATGTCGCAGATGGCGTGAAGATCCGTATTGCGGGCTTTGACGGCGGATTCGAAATGGGCGAACTGGGCGATCGGGCCACAGCCCAGAATACCCACCCGCAGGCGGCGGTCTTGCTTTTTCATCATGGGGCTAAATGTTCACGCGCGGCAAGTTTCGTCAAGCCCCTTGACGCCGATTTTTGGGCGATCATTCTGGCGGGCCCGCGTTCACGAGGAACTTGCCATGCCGCTCAAGCCCGACCGCATCGCACTGGCGCCCGGCTTCGAGATCAGCCGCATCGTCACCGGCTTGTGGCAAATCGCCGACATGGAGAAGGACGGACGCCAACTCGACCTCGACGCGCTGGCCCTCGACATGCGGGCCTATGCCGAGGCGGGCTTCGACAGTTTCGACATGGCCGATCACTATGGCAGCGCCGAGGATATCGCCGGGCGCTTCAACGCCATGCAGTGCGGCGGCGCCATCTTCACCAAGTGGTGCCCAGCGCCGGGCCCGATGACAAGCGCCGTGGTGCGCGCCGCGGTTGCCAGGGCGAAAGACCGGCTACAGACGGAAAAAATCGACCTCATGCAGCTTCACTGGTGGATGTTTCAGCATCCCGGCTGGATCGACGCCATGAAGGAACTGGCAGCGCTGCAAGCCGAAGGCCAAATCGGGCTGCTTGGGCTCACCAATTTCGACACCGGTCACCTGCGTCTTCTCCATGACCACGGCATCAAACTGGCCACCAACCAGGTCTGCCTCTCGCTGCTCGACCGCCGCGCAACCGAAGACATGACCGCCTTCTGTGCCGCATCGGGCTTGCGCCTGCTGGCCTATGGCACGCTGGCCGGCGGATTGCTCAGCGAGAAATGGCTCGGCAAACCGCCGCCCGATCCAAGGAACGTCAGCGACTGGAGCACCATGAAATATCTGCGCTTCGTCGAGCAGATCGGCGGCTGGCGGGTTTTGCAGGCGATCCTCGGCGCCGCCGCCGAAGTGTCCCGCAAGCATGGCTTGTACATCGCCAACGTCGCCACCCGCTGGGTGTTGGAACAGAAGGCGGTGGCGGCCGTGATCGTCGGCGCCAGGCTCGGAGAACGCCAGCATCGCGACGCCAATGCCAGACTATTTTCCTTCGTCCTCGATGCCGAGGACCACGAGCGCATCGGCCACGCGCTGGCGCAGACCACGCGCATCCCCGGCGATTGCGGCGATGAATACCGTAGACCGCCGTTTCTCACGGCGTCCGGTGACCTCAGTCACCATCTCGCGTCCTTTCCAAAGGTCTTCGCGGCCCAGGACGTGCCGGGAAAACCCGGGCGGCGGAGGCTGGACACGGGCAGCATCTGGGAACCACTCGCCGGCTACAGCCGCGCCGTGCGAATTGGAGACCGCATCCTGGTGAGTGGCACGACGGCCACTCATGGCGCGGGCGAAGTCGTGGCACCCGGCCATGCGGCGAGCCAAGCTGTTTACATTCTCGACAAGATACGGGCCGCCATCGAGGCGCTGGGCGGTACCATGGAAGACGTGGTTCGCACCCGGATCTATCTCCGCGATCAGAAGGACTGGGAAGAAGTTTCACGCGTCCATGGCCGCGTCCTGGGCCACGTGCGCCCGGCCAACACGCTGCTTGAAGTCTCAGGCCTCATCGGCAACTACGAGGTTGAAATCGAAGCCGAGGCCATCGTCGAAGGGAATGAATGAGGCGGCACCATGAAGTTTGAAATTTGTATTGACTCGGTCGCGGGCGTCCACGCCGCGAAAGCCGCAGGCGCGGATCGCGTGGAACTCTGTGCCAATCTCCTGGAGGGCGGCTGCACGCCGAGCCGCGGCATGATGCGCGCCGCGCGCCAGGCCGAAGGCATCGGGCTCCATATCATCATCCGGCCCCGCGGCGGCGATTTCCTGTTCGACGATGATGAATTCGCCATCATGGAAACCGATATCGATACGGCCAAGGAGGAGGGTGCCGACGGCGCCGTGATCGGCCTGCTGAACGCCGACGGCACGATCGATGCCGCGCGCACGCGTAATTTGATTGCCCGGGCCAGGCCCATGGCCGTGACCTTCCACCGCGCCTTCGACATGACGCCTGAACCCTTCGCGGCATTGGAGACGCTCATCGCATTGGGCGCCGAACGGGTGCTGACCTCGGGCCAGGAGGCAAGCGTGCTTGAAGGACTGCCGCTCATCGCCGATCTCGTGCGCCGCGCCGGCGACAGAATCATCGTCATGCCGGGCGGTGGCATCACGGCGCGCAACGTGGAGCGGATCGTTGCCGCCGCCAGTCCGAAGGAAATCCATTTCGCGGCGCTGGAATTGGAGGAGGGCGCCATGGGCTTCCGCCGCCCGCATGTTTTCATGGGCGGTGAACTGCGCCCGCCGGAATATGACCGCCTTGTCACCTCGTCCGCCACCATCCGTTCGGTGATGTCCAATTCGAAAGCCTGACGCGGCACTCTCGACAAGCGTCACGGCGCAAGCCATGATTGATATCCGGAATATGACAGATTGAGGGGGCACGACATGCCGGTCACGGAAAACCTCGCCAGGATGGACTCCGCCGCGACGCTTGCCGCGAAAATCAAGCGCAAGGAGATTTCGCCGGTCGAGGTGGTGGACGCCGCCATCGCCCGCATCGAGACGCATAATCCGAAGATCAACGCCCTGATCATTTTCGGCTATGAGGAAGCCCGCAAGGCCGCCAAGGCCGCCGAAGCCGCCGTCATGCGTGGCGATGCACTGGGCGCCTTTCACGGCGTGCCCCTGGCCATGAAGGATTGCTTCGATTTCAAGCCCGGCTGGGTGACCACTTTCGGCGGTATCCGGGCGCTCAAGAACTACACCACCAGTATCCATTGTATGTTCGTCGAACGCATGGAGAAGGCCGGAGCGATTTTTCTCGGCAAGACCAACAGCCCGGTCTTCGGCTTTCGCGGCACCTGCGACAATTACCTGTATGGCCCATCGCGCAACCCCTTCGACTTGAGCAAGAACACCGGCGGCTCCTCGGGCGGCAGTGCGGGTGCCGTGGCAGCAGGCCTCTTGCCGCTCTGCGAGGGCACCGATGGCGGCGGCTCGATTCGCATTCCCGCATCCTGGTGCGGCGTCTTTGGCTATAAACCGGCCTTCGGGCGGGTGCCGCTGGTGACCAGGCCCGAGGCCTTCGCTGGCAACATCCCCTTCATTTTCGAAGGCCCGATCAGCCGCACCGTCGAGGACAGCGCGCTCGCCATGACGGCGTTGGCCGGTTATGATTCGCGCGACCCCTATGCCCTCGAAGGCCAGGTCGATTTCATGGGAGCGCTGCGCGCCTCGATCAAGGGCAAGAGGATCGCCTATACCCGCGACTACGGTATCTTCCCGGTCGATCCGCGCGTCATCGCGGTCGTCGACAAGGCCGTTGCCGCCTTCGAGGAAGCGGGTGCCCATGTCGAGGAAGTGAAGATCGATATCCGCCGCAGCCAGCAGGAATTGAGTGACCTGTGGTGCCGCTCCGTGGCACCGAAACAGGTTGCTGCACTGGCCGGGTTCAAGGCCGAGGGTATCGATCTGGTGCGCGATCACCACGATGATTTTCCACCCGAATTCTGGCACTGGGACGAGATCGGGCGGCGCATGACGGTGACCGATCATCTTGCCGACCTCGCCATCCGCACCGAGGTCTTCGATGCGCTTCGCACTGTCCTCGACCGTTACGATTTCCTCGTATCGCCGACGCTCGCCTGCCTCGCCGTCGACAATGCCACGGACGGCAACACGCTGGGGCCCGAGCACATTAACGGCGAACCGATCAACCGCCTCATCGGCTGGTGCATGACCTATCTGATCAACTTCATCGGCTATCCGGCGGCGACCGTTCCCGCCGGTCTCGCACCCAACGGCCTGCCGGTCGGCATGCAGATCGTCGGCAAACGCTACGACGACGCCGGCGTCCTCGCCGCCAGCGCCGAATTCGAGCGGCTCAGGCCGTGGATGGCGACATACGAGCGCTGCAAGCTGTGAGGCGCGCTCACCACAGCGTATAACCGCCGTCGATCACGAACGCCGCCCCCGTCACATAGCTTGACGCTGGCGACGCCAGATAGATGGCCAACGGACCGATCTCCTCGGGCTCGCCAGTTCGCCCCATGGGCACGCCCTTGACGAAGGTTTCGATCACCTCCGGATGCAACTTGGCCCAGGCTTGATTGGGTTCCGTCATGAACAGCCCGGGGCAGATGGCGTTGACCGTCACGCCGCGCGGCGCCCAGTCGGCGGCGCAAGCGCGGGTGAAATGAATGACCGCCGCCTTGGTGGCCTCATAGTGGCGCCCGCCGATGCCGCGGTTGGCGATGAGGCCGCTGATCGAGGCAATGTTGATAATCCGCCCGCTGCCGCGCGGCAGCAAGGCGCCACCGATGATCTTGGTGCAGATGAAGACAAGCGTAAGGTTCAGATCGACGAAACTCTGCCACAACAATAGGTCGGTGTTCTCCACCGCCACATCGGCATTGCGCCCGCCGACGTTGTTGACCAGGATGTCGATGGGGCCGGCTTCCGCCAGCACGCGGCCGCACAGCGCTTCGCAGGTCTCGGGATGGCCGACATCGCCAGCGAAGGTCCAGGCCTTGCGGCCCCTGTCACGCACCTCAGCCGCGGTCCTCTCCAGTGCCTCGGGGTCGCGGCCATTCAACGCGACATCGGCCCCGGCCTCGGCCGCCGCGAGGGCAATCACCCGTCCGAAGCCGCGGCTGCCACCCGTTATGAACATACGTTTGCCATCGAGCCGGAAGCGATCGATCACGCTCAACTCACGCCCTCCCCAATCGGATTTCCGGCCTGTTGCAGGCGCCCGGATTTTGTGTGAAGCTAATTTATCACATGGCCGAGTTCCACAAGAAACTGCATCAACCCAGGGAGGACCCGATGACCATCCGGAAAGAACAAGAATACATCCTGCAGGAGGCTGCCCGTCAGCAGCTATTGCGAGGGCAGATCGACCGGCGCGAATTTCTGACGCGCAGCCTCGTGGCGGGCCTCGGCCTCGCGGGCGTGGGCGCCGCCGTCAAGGGCAGCCTGATGCCTGCTTTCGCGCAGGACCGGCCGTTCACGCCGACCTTCTATGATTGGATTAACAACTACTATCCAAGCATTAAAGCGGTCAACGCCAAGTTCCCCGGCATCAATTATCAGATCGCGCCAACCGAAGCGTTTGGTATCGAGAGATTTGTCGCGGAGTCCAAGAACAAGGAAAGCACTTGGGACGTCTATGTCGGCCAGACCCCCTTTGTCGAAATGTCCGCGATGATCGAGGCGGACGTCATCGAACCCTGGGACAACTACATTCCAAAGGACGTACTTGACGACATCATCCCGTCGATCCGCGCCGAGTGCACGGTCAACGGCAAGCTTTATGGCTGGCCTTTCCTGCTCGATGTGATCGGCAATTCCTGGCACTCGGGCATCACAACCAAGGCCGGTTTGGCCGACAAGGCGCCGGAGACCTGGGACGAGCAATTGGCCAATGCCAAGGCCATCGTCGACTCGCAGGCCGCACCCTATGGCGCCACCTTCGACAACCATGGCTGGCGCTGCATCGCCCCCATGACCCACAGCATGAACAGCAATGTCTATACGCCGGAAGGCCTGTTCGACTTCACCAGCGACGCGGCCATCGAGGCGCTGATGCTGATGAAGAAGATCATGGCGGTGTCGCACCCCGATATCCTGCTCGAAGGCGCCTCCGACGGCGGCGTCAATGGTACGCCCGACGAAGTCGCCTTCGCGACCCAGCGTGTCGGCTACATGACCAAGTACTTCAACGCGCCGCTGCGCATGGCAGTCAATTGGGAGGATCCCAAGGCGCTGCACCTTGGGCCGCTACCGAAGTTTGCCAACGGCGAAGGCTCGACCGTGTTCTGGACGACCGGCTGCGCCCTATTCAAACATGGTAAGAACAAGGAAAAGGCAGCCGAATACATCAAGGCGCTGACCTATGACGCGCAGACTTGGAAAGACGCGATTGTCGGGTCAGAAGCCAGCCACACCGGCCATTTGCCGCCTTACAAGTCCCTCTACGACGAATGGAACGCCAACAAGCCGGATTGGATGCCCGATTTCGTTGCTCTGATCCGTGGCCAGCTCGACAAGGCCAAGGCCATCAACAACCACATCTTCGGTCTGCAGCAATTCGTGATCGGCAAGCCCCATTGGGAAACCTATCTTAAAGGTGAGGAGGCCAATCCCAAGGCGGCGATGATGAAGGTTATCGAAGCCGTGCAGGCCGAAATGAAGCGCGGTAAATAAGACCAGCGGTCGTAATATGCGACTTGTGGGTCCCCTATTTCCGTCACCCCGGCGAAGGCCGGGGCCCAGCTAAGAGTTTGATAAGTCTGTACAATTGATGAAAAAAGCTGGGTCCCGGCTTTCGCCGGGATGACGAATTGGGGATGGGACGGGTCAAGACGCATGGCCGACACAACGCAGTCCGGGCGGATGTTACGGCGGGGGCAGGGCGCCCGTTCCGATTGGACGGGCCGCCTGCGGCTGTCCATGGGGACATGGCTGTTTCTTCTGCCGGCCCTAATCTTCTTCGCCGGCTATCAGGTCTACCCGATCGTCCGTGTGCTGTGGATCAGCTTTACCGACTATGAATTCCTGACCGATGAACCGGCACGCTGGGTGGGCTTCGGCAACTACATCCAGGCCATGAACGACCCCCTGATGTGGGTGAGCCTGTGGCGCGCCGCGCTGTTCACCATCATGTTCCTTCCGGGATGCATCATTTTGCCGCTTCTCCTGGCAATTCTCGTCGACCGGGTGAAAAGCCCGCGCCTCGCCACCCTCTACCGGGTGATCCTGATTATCCCGGCGCTCATTCCGAGCACGCTTGTCTTTGTGCTGTGGAAGTGGATGTATAATTTCCAGGCCGGCCCCATCAATCACTTCCTAGTCGATACCACCGGCCTCTTCACCCTGCAGAACGCGCCGCAATGGCTGGGCGGCACGGCCTTGACGCTGCCTTCGATCGCCGTCATGGAAGTGTGGTGGGGCTTAGGTTACCACACCATCTTCTTCCTCGCCGGCCTCGCCGCGATCCCCAAGGACATGCCAGAGGCCGCTCGCATCGATGGCGCCAATGAGTGGCAGCTGTTCTGGCATGTCACCCTGCCGCTCTTGGCCCCCATCATGATGATCCTCGTCGTGCTGCGCTTTGGCACCGCCATGGCGGTCATCGACGAATACCTGATCTTCGGCGGTTTCAACCGCGCCTCGCCAACCTATACATGGACAGTGTTCATGTATGAACAGGCTTTCAAAATTGGCCTCTGGCGTCAGGGTTTCGCCGCCGCTATCGGCATGATCGGCGCCGTCGCCATGATGATGGTCATGCTGGTCCTGCTCCGCATCTTCCGTCCGAAAGGTTAATGGGCTTTATCATGACCCATGCAATGACCCGCAACAGACCCGAGGAAAGTTGGTTCAAGCGCAATCGCGGCGTCGTGATCCGCCATGCGGTTATCAATTTCTTCCTGATCATTATCCTGTTGCCGCTCTCCTGGGTGCTGATGATGTCCTTCAAGTCGCTGCCCGACTCTATGCGCGGCGACTTCTGGCCGCGCAAATTCGATTTCACCCGCTACAGCTATGTCTTCAACAAGATCGAAACGCTGCCCGTCAACCTCTTCAACAGCATCTACGTCACCGCCGGAACTGTGCTGCTGACCACCATCTGTGCCGTACTCGCCGGTTACGCCCTGGTGCACATGCGGCCTAAGGGCGGTGGCATCGTCGTGGCCGCCTTGCTGGTGTCGCTGTATTTTCCGACGCGCGTCGTCTCGATCATCAGCATCTATGAAATTCAGAACTTCCTCGACCTGATCAACAGCACCAGTGGTTTGATCCTGCCCTATATCACGCTCAATCTGGCGATCAGCATCCTGATCATGCGCAGCGTGTTCCAGCTTGTGCCGCATGAAGTGATCGAGGCCGCCAAGGTCGACGGCGCCGGTCCGTGGCGCACCCTGTTGACCATCGCGCTGCCCATGGCGCGCAACGGTCTGGTGGTCATCTTCATCGTCAATTTCGTCACCGCCTGGGGCGAATTCCTGCTGTGCTCGACCCTCACCAACGACCAGGTGGCGCGCACCATGCCCGTCGTGCTGGCCGGCGCCCAGGGCGGCCTTGGGCAATGGTCATGGCCCAATCTCGCCGCGGTCTATGTGATTGTCGTGACGCCGGGGATCATCGCCTTCACGTTTGCCCAGCGCCTGTTCTTCAAGGGCCTCATGGAAGGCGTGGTGAAGGGGTGATTCGCACCTTGCCCATGCCTTAGGTCATCTTCACCGGCATGCTGCGGAAGCGGCTTACGGTTTCGCGCATCGCCTTCCGGCAGACGGCGGGCGGCAGGCCCTTGAGAATAAGCTCCGCATCGGCAACCGTCTGGCGGCCGATATCGAAGAGCGCTTGCGGCATGCCGCCGGTGCGGTGGGCCGAAAGCAGGAGGCCTTCGACAGAGCGCACCGGGTCATCCTTGGCCACCGGTTCCACGGGGAAGACATCGGTTGCGGCGCGGAAACGCCCTTGGCGTACCAAGTCCACGAACGCCGGAAAATCGACCACGGCCGCACGGCTCATCAACAGGAAGATTGCATCCTTCCGGATAAGAAGAAGCTTGTCGCGGTCCAGAAACCCCTGGTTCTCGCTGGTCACCCCGGCAAACACAACGATCACCTGGCAGCTTGACAGTATCTCAGCAAGCCCGGCGGGCCGGCAGCCATGTTTGTGAATGACATAGTCCGCCACCCACGGGTCATAGACCTTGATGGAGCAGTTGAAGGGCTGAATGAGACGCAGGAAGGAGCGTGCCAGATCGCCGAAGCCGATCAACCCGGCATCCGCCCCGATCAGACTGAAGCTGCCAACATTGCCATCGAGCCCATAGGCTTCGCCGCCACGCCTGAAATCACGGTCCGCAGCCGTGATGCCGCGGGCCAGGTCGATGGCCATGCCGAGCGCCGACTCGGCCACGGCATCGGCGAAAGCCGAGCCCGGCGTCAGGACATGGATGCCCTTCTGGAAACAATAGTCATAGTCGATGGCGTCGGTGAAATTCGTCTCGATATTGATGATGGCCTTGAGCTTGTGGGCCCGCTCGAGACGCCGCCGGTCAAGCCGCGTTTGGCCGATGACGATGGCGGCCTCGGGAAGATATGTGTCGATCATCGCATCGGGCATGGGGCTGTCTTCGTGAACCACCAATTGCCCAAGGCTTTCGAGCTTGGCCCGCGTCTCTTCATCGCAAATCAGGCCGAGCGTGCGCGGCTGGGGGTCCACGAGGATCAACGGTCTGGTCATGGTCGCGTCCTGTCAGTCAAATCCGACCGATCCTAACAGCGCGGAGGAGTCCTGTCGTGCCGAAAGCAGGGACGGCAGCATGCCGATCAGGCGCTGTGTTACTTCAGCGCTTGTCATGACGCCGGGCGAAAACCGCAGGGTCTGGCCACGGCAGTCGGAATAGATACCTGCCGCCCGAAGCGCTGCCAATACGGTGTCGGGCCGCACATCCAATGGGATTTGCAGCATGATGCTGCCGCCACGCTCGGCTTCGCTCCGCGGGGTCAGAAGGCCGAGGGCGAAATCATCGGCGGTCCTGACGAGCTCGGCGCAAAGTGTGCGGTTATGTCCGAGAATGGCCGTGTGATCCTGTTCCGCATGCCACTCAAGGGCCGGAACCGAGGCCGCCGCCGCCATCATTCCCGGTGTTCCGTTGTCGAAGCGGCGGATGTCTGGCGCCAGTTGAAAACGATCCACATCCCAGTTGAACGGGTTGTCCTGGCTGAACCAGCCGCGCAGTTCCGGCCGGCACTCCGCGATGAGGCCAGGGGCAACATAGAGAATGCCTGCGCCCGGCGTGCCGCACATCCACTTGAGGCTGGTTGAAAGGGCAAAGTCCACCTCCGGCGCCTTGACCGCGAAGGGCAGAAGGCCCGCGCCTTGCGTGATATCCACGCCAATAAGACTGCCCATGGCGCGTCCATGGCGCACCAGCGCTTCCAGATCGGCGCGGCGCGACGTGGTCGAACTGACCCATGTCAGCAGCGCCACCGCCACATCGCGGTCCCACCGCGCCATCATGTCGTCATCCGCCACCCAGGCGGAGCCTTGCCGTGGTTTCACAGTGTCCAGCGTGAAACCCAGCCGTTCCTGAAGGCCCGTCAACAAAAAATGGTTGGAGGGAAAGCAATCGGCGGCCACCAGCACGCGCCGCCCCTTGAGCAGGCCCTTAGGCAGCGCCGTCATCAGCATGTGCAGGCCCTGCGTCACGCTTTCGCAGGTGGTTGCCGTCCCGGGCGGCGCCCCGATGATGGCCCGCCACAGGTCCACAAACCGGGCCCGCCGCTGGAACAGGTAGTCCCATTGCTTGTCGTCAGCCGCACCCCAGACTTGCGCAAGCTCCGCCATTGCCGCCGCAAGTGCTGCCGCCTTGCCCAGATACTGGCCGATGGAATGATAGAGAAAATAGCCTTCGCCGCCCATTGAACCGCCACGTTGACTTTCGCAACCCCCAAACCCTATA
>JANPCA010000054.1:0-10694 GCA_031430715.1 Hyphomicrobiales bacterium
GGTTGGTGCCGATCATCTCGGCCAGCATTTCCTGGCTGATTTTGGCGAGGATGGGTTGCGGTTCGCTTTGCCTGCCAAAGTTCGCTAGCAGCAGAAGGAGCCGGGCGAGGCGTTTCTCGCAGGAATTGAACAATTGATCGATGAGGTCGGCTTCGACCCGGAAAGTGCGGTTCAGCAAATAGTCGATGAAGAACTCGGCGAAGGCCGGATGCTGGCGGATGGCGCGCATGATCTCCGGCTTCTCCAGGCGCACGATCTGGCTGTCGGCCAATGCGGTGGCCGACACGATGCGCAGAATCTGCCCGGTGAGACAGGCCTCGCCGAGGAAATTTCCAGCCCCCAGCACCGCGATGATCGCTTCCTTTCCATGTTCGGAAACGACCGTGACCTTCACCTCGCCGGTCTGGATGCAATAGACAGCGTCGGCCGGTTCACCCTGCGCGAAGACGATTTGGTTCTGGTGAAATTTATGAATGCTGCGGCCCTCGCAGATATGGGCGAGAAAGAACTGCAGATCGAACGGCCGGCTACTCATCGGCAACATAGGACGCACCTTTTCCCCAGGGGAAAGACTGTTATTTCAATGCTATACCTTTCAGAGAGGGCAATCCACGACCATTTAGAAGTGACGCGTGAGCACAATGGGAAGTCAATTAGGTTTGGTCAACGAACGTGTCCGGCTGGAATGTTGGTGACAATTCTTGTTGCAATGCGGCAAAAATGTACTTGCTGTCTATTGCGGTTCGATATATATCGCTTTGCTATCTATCGAACCGTCATATATCGGACCATCATGTCAATGAATGTTAGAACACTTTGTCTGGGTGTCCTCTCGACCGGGGAAGCGTCCGGCTATGAGATCAAGAAGGAGATCGAGGAGGGCATGTTCAGCCACTTCATCGATGCCAGCTTCGGCTCGATCTATCCGGCCTTGACGCAACTGGCGGGCGAGGGGCTGGTGACGGTCAGGGCCGAGGAGCAGACGGGCAAACCCGACAAGAAGGTCTATGCCATGACCGCGGGCGGACGAGCCGCGCTGGCGCGGGCCATCGCCGTGCTGCCGGCCAAGGACAAGTACAAATCCGAGTTTCTCTTTCAGATGCTGCTGCACCAGTTCATCTCGCCCGGCGTGATGGTGGCGGCGATCGAAAAGCAGATGAGTGACCTGACCGCCGACCTGTCGCGTATCGCGGAATGCAGGTGTGCGGAACAGCCCCATGCGGGGGCGCGTTTTGTCGCGGACTATGGCGAGGCCGTGCTGACAGCAGCTGTCAAGTGCCTGGGTGAAAAGAAAGCTGAACTCCTGGGCCAGTTGGCGTCCCAGGCGGCGGAGTAAAGATCATGCGGAAATCCTATCTCTGGGCAGGTATCATCATTGTGGGTCTCGGGAGCTGGATGGCCTCACCCTATGTGCTGCCACACGCCGAAGACGCAGCGCCAGAAGGCGGTGTGACCGAAGCCGTGACCGGTGCCGTTGAAGCGAAACCCTTCCAGGTGCGGGTTAAGACGTTCACCGCGACGCTGCGCCAGTCCACGGTCAGCGCCCGCGGCGTTACCGAACCTTCAAAAGCCGTGGAGGTGCGGGCGCGGACCGCCGGTGTCATCATCGAAGCCAACGCCAAGCAGGGCCAGGTGGTGAAAGAGGGCGACATTCTGTGCAAGCTCGACATGGCGGGACGCCTGGCGCAGCTGACCCAGGCCAAGGCGGCGCTGGCCAGCGCCCAGCGCGACTTTGACGCCACCGCCCGGCTGGCCGACAATGATTTTGCCACCAAATCGCAGCTTTCGACAAATGCCGCGCGCCTTGACGCCGCCAAAGCGGTACTCGAAACCGTAGAATGGGACATGGGCTGGACCGATATCAAGGCCACCGCCCGCGGCGTGCTGATCGACAAACCCGCGGAGGCGGGAAGTCTTCTGGATCCCGGTGGGCTGTGCGCAACCATCAGTCAACTCGATCCCTTGCTGATCACCGTACAGGTGGGCGAGCGTTACATCTCATATGTGAACGAGGGCATGAAGGCGAAGGCCACCCTTGCCACCGGCGAGCAGGTCGCGGGCACGGTGCGCTTCATCGCCAGAACCTCCAATCTGGCCACCCGGACATTTCGTGTCGAAGTCGAAGTGGCGAACGGAAATTCCGGCCGCCCGATGCGCGCCGGGGTGACCGCCGAACTGTTCGTCGATCTTCCGCCCACCTTGGCGCATTTACTTCCCGGTTCGCTTCTCGGCCTCAATGATCAGGGCAAATTCGGGGTTCGCAAACTGAATGACGACAACACCACGTCGTTTGTGGCGGTCGATGTCATCGCCCAGGAAACAACCGGCGTATGGGTCATGGGATTGCCCGCCGCGGCGACCCTGGTGATCACCGGGCAGGACTATGTGCGTGACGGCGAAAAAGTCGAACCGGTGACCGAAACAGCCGCGGTGCTGGCGCAATGATCGCAGCTCTTGACGCCATCCTGCGGCGGCCGCGCGCCGTGCTGTCGGCCATGCTGGTGCTGCTCATCGCGGGGGTCATCGCCTATGTGACGATCCCCAAGGAAAGCAATCCGGACATTACGATTCCGGTGCTCTACATCTCGGTTCCCCTGCAGGGCGTTTCGCCGGAAGATTCCGAGCGCCTGCTGGTCAAGCCGATCGAGACCAAGCTGCGCGGGCTCGATGCGCTGAAGCAGATCACCTCCATCGCGTCTGAAGGCCATGCCGGCATCATCGTCGAATTCGAGTCCGATGTGGATGTCGAGGAAGCCGCGCGCAAAGTGCGCGAAAAGGTCGATTTGGCAAAATCCGAACTGCCCAGCGACGCCAGCGATCCCGCCGTCAACGAAATCAATTTCAGCCTGCAGCCGACCATTCTGGTGGCCGTGTCGGGCGATGTGCCCGAGCGCACGCTCTATACCCATGCCAAGCAGCTGCAGGAAGTTATCGAAGCCATTCCCTCGGTGCTCGAAGCCAAGCTCACCGGGCAGCGCGACGAAGTCCTCGAAATCGTCATCAACCGGCAAAAGCTCGAATCCTACGACCTGGCCCAGACCGATATCTACAACGTGGTGACGCGCAACAATCTGCTGATTGCCGCGGGCGCGGTCGATACGGCCAGCGGGCGTTTCAGCGTCAAGGTGCCGGGCCTCATTCAAACCGCGCAGGATGTGCTGACACTGCCGCTACGTGCCGTGAACGGCACCGTTGTGCTCCTGCGCGATGTGGCGGAGGTGCGCCGCACGTTCAAGGACCGGGCCCGCTACGCGCTTTATAACGGCAGGCCCGCCATCACCATCGAAGTGGTGAAGCGCCAGGGCACCAATATCATCGAAAACAACATCGAGGTGCGCCGCGCCGCCGGCGAATTGGCCAAGAACTGGCCGTCAGCGCTGCATGTGAGCTATGCGCTCGATCAGTCCAGAACCATCGAGGATGTGCTGCAGTCGCTGCAGGACGCCGTCATTCTGGCCATCGTACTGGTCATGGTGCTGGTGGTGGCGGCACTTGGCATCCGGTCGGGCATCCTTGTCGGCATTTCAATTCCAACCTCGTTCCTCATCGGCTTCCTGGTCATCGGCATGATGGGTTACACCGTCAACATTATGATCATGTTCGGCCTGATCCTGTCGGTCGGCATCCTGGTCGATGGCGCCATCGTGCTGGCCGAATATGCCGACCGCAAGATGGCCGAGGGACTGGCGCCGAAAGAGGCCTATATCGCCGCCGCCAAGCGCATGTTCTGGCCGATCGTTTCGTCGATGGGCACGACGATTGCGGCCTTTCTTCCGCTGCTGTTCTGGCCGGGCATTGCCGGCGAGTTCATGAGCTACCTGCCGGTCACGGTCATCACCGTGCTGGCCGCCTCGCTGCTCACCGCCATGGTGTTCGTGCCGGCGGTCGGTTTCTTCATCGGCAAGACCGACAAGGAGACCATGCGGCAGTTCGGCCATTTCGCCGACGACGAAAAAGCCGACTTCCGCAAGATGGGGGGTATTACCGGCCTTTATCTGCGTTTCATCGAGCGGGTGATCCAGCACCCGCTGAAGGTGGTGGTTGCCGTCCTCAGCCTGATGGGCGGCATAGTTTTCGCCTTCGCGCAGAATCCGACGGGCGTTGAGTTCTTCGTCGACACCGAGCCCGAGCAGGTCAATGTCTATGTCCGGGCCCGCGGCAATCTCGGCAGTTCCGAGAAACTGAAACTGACGCGCGAAGTGGAAGCCCTGGTCATCAAGGTGCCGGGAGTCGAAAACTACGCGACCTATGCCGGCAACGAATCGGGTGGCGGCGGCGCCTTCGGCAATCAGGATGTGCCCGCCGACGTGATCGGCCAGATTTCCATGGAACTGCTCCCCGTGGGCAGCCGCAAGCCATGGAAGGAACTGCAAAAGGATCTTGAAGCCGCGGTGGCCAATGTTCCGGGCCTCATTGTCGAGGTGCGCGAGCTCGCGGGCGGCCCCCAGTCGGGCAAGGACATCCGCTTGCAGATCACCTCCAACGCGCGCGCCGATGCCTTTGCCGCGGCGCGCAAGATCAATGAACACATGCGCAATGGCATGGAGGGCTTGCGCGACTTCGACGACGATCTACCGCTGCCCGGCTATGAATGGACGCTGACGGTCAATCGCGAGGAAGCGGGCCGCTTTGGCGCCGACATCCTGTCGGCGGGCACCATGGTGCAGCTGATGACCGATGGCGCGCTGGTTGGAACCTATCGCCCCGACAATTCCGACGACGAGATCGATATCCGGGTGCGGATGCCCGAGGCCGAGCGTTCCATTGCCAATCTCGAAACCATGAAGCTGGCGACGCCGGGCGGTTCGGTACCGATGTCGAATTTTCTCAAGGCCGAGGCCAAGCCCCAGGTCAATGTCCTGTACCGCTATGACGGCGTGCCGACGGTGTTCGTGAAGGCCAACGCGGCGCCGGGTTTCTTCGCCACCGATAAGATCGACGAGCTGGAAAAATGGCTCAAGACGCAATCCTGGCCGGAGGGCGTCGATTTCAAGTTCCGCGGCACCGACGAGGACCAGCAGAAGTCGTCGGAATTCCTCGGCAAGGCCTTCCTCGCCTCGCTGTTCATGATGTTCATGATCCTGATCATCCAGTACAACAGCTTCTATCATGTGATGATCACGCTCTCGACCGTGGTGATGTCGACGGTGGGCGTGCTGCTCGGCATGCTGGTCACCGGCCACTATTTCTCGATCATCATGACCGGGACCGGCGTGGTGGCGCTGATGGGCGTGGTGGTGAGCCACTCGATCGTGCTCATCGACACCTTCCACCGCCTGAGTGCCGCGGGTCAGGATGCGGTGGAGGCGGCCATCCGCACCTGCGCCCAGCGCATGCGGCCGGTTTTGCTCACCTCGATCACCGCCATGCTCGGACTGATGCCGCTGATGTTCGAATTGAACGTCAACATGTTCACCCGCCACATCGCCATCGGCAGCATGACCAGCGCCTGGTGGATTCATCTCTCAACCGCCATGGTCTTCGGCCTGTTGCTGGCGACCATCCTGACGCTGATCATGACACCGGTGCTGCTCGCAGCACCCACCGTCTGGCGCCGCTCATGGGCGGCGCGGCGCGAGCGCTGGAATGCCAGGAAAGTGAAAGCGGCACCGATCGGAGAACCCGTGCCTGAATTCGCCGTTCCGGATGCGGCCTACGACCGGAAACTGCCGATGCGCGAGGCGGCGGAGTAAGGCCAAGGCCGCCTGCGCTTTATACCCTCTCCCTGAGGTGGCCGCGGCACGCGGCCCTTGAAGGGTCACGCCCCGGGGCACGATGCTTCGAGGCCCTCCTGCGGAGGGCGCCTCAGCATGAGGAATATTGGGTCAGCATCCCCAGTGCTTTTTGCAGCCGTTCCATCGCCTTCCCGATTTCCGCCTCGCTTGCGGCAAACGATAACCTGATCGAGCCGGGCGCGCCGAAGGCGGTGCCGGGGACGGTGGCTAGGCGATGCTCGTCCAAGAGCCAGTCGCAGAGGCGGTCGGTGGTATCGAGCAGGTGATTGCCGGCGGTCTTGCCCAGGAGTGCTGACACATCCGGGAAGGCATAGAAGGTGGCCGGGATAGCGCTGATCCTGACACCCGGAATGGCCCGCAGGCCCTTCAGCACCATGTCACGGCGTTCCTGATAGCGTTGCCGCATGCGCTCCACTTCGTCGCGTGGGCCTTCAAGTGCTGCGATTGCGGCGCGCTGCACGAAGGGATTGGCGCCGGCTGAGATGGTGCCCTGCATGCGGCCCATGGCCTTGGCGATGGGTTCGACGGCGGCGGCATAGCCCAGCCGCCAGCCGGTCATGGCGAAACCCTTGGAGAAGCCGTTGACCGTGATGGTCCGCTCGCGCATGCCGGGCAGCGCGCCAATCGAACTCATGGCGCCATCGAACATGATGTACTCGTAAATCTCGTCGGAGAGCACCATGAGGCGCGGATGGGCGCGGACGATTTGCGCGATCTCTTCAAGTTCGGCTTCCGTCCACACCGCACCCGTCGGATTGCACGGCGAATTGACGATGATGAGCTTGGTGCGCTCCGTCACTGCGGCGGCGATGCGGGCGGCCGGAACCTTGTAGTTCTCATCGACGCCGGCGTGCAGCACCACCGGCGTGCCGCCGGCAAAGCGCACCGTGATCTCATAGGACACCCAGAAGGGGGCCAGCATGATCACCTCGTCGCCGTGATCGATGATCGACAGGATAGCATTGGCGATGGCCTGCTTGGCGCCGTTGGCGACGCAGATTTCGGCCGGGGAATAGTCGAGATTGTTTTCGGTCTTCAGCTTCTTCGACAACGCCATGCGCAGTTCCGGAATGCCCAGTACCGGCCCATAGTGGGTGAAGCCGGCATTCATGGCGGCGGTCGCGGCCTCGCGGATATTCTCAGGCGTGTCGAAATCGGGTTCGCCCACCGTGAGGCTCACCACATCGATGCCGCGGGCTTTCAGGTCACGCGATTTCTGCGCCATGCGGATGATCGGGCCTTCATCGGCGGATTGGGTGCGGGGCACGAGGAGGGCGGCGGCATCGAAGCTGGTCATGGTGGCGCCTCTATACGCCGCGATGCTTGCCGGGTCGAGACTTCGCGGGCATAAGGCCTCGCCATGAACCAATTGCTTCCCCACTTCGCCGTCCTCACCGCCATGGCGTTGACCCTCTCCGCCTGCAAGACGGGAAACGAGGTGCGCATCACCAGCGGCGGCCCGCCCACCGTGCAGACGGGCTCGCGCTCCGAGCCGATCTTCTACAACGGCAAGACCTATCACCTCGATTTCAGCAGTGGCGGCAGCGGCCTGTTCGACATGGCGGTGTCGGGCATGGGGCCGAAGCAGAAAAAGGACGCGGTGGCGGTGGCGACCTCGTCGCTCGGCTATTTCGCCTGCCCCGAAGGCCAGCGCGGGCGCTTGCAGAACGAGCCCGCCTATGCCGATGCGAAATGGCGCATGCAGGCCAAGTGCGGGTGAGAGTCAAAAATCCGTGGCCGTAGAATCGACTCCCGCGTGCCGCCAACTCCCTCTCTTGTCATCCCCGCACTTGTTGCGGGGACCCACGGTTCAACAAATCTTCGTGCGCAAGCCTGGAAAACAAGTGGTCGCGGCACATAAGTCCACGGCAGCATCTGCGAACGCGGCGCAATGGGTCCCCGCAACAAGTGCGGGGATGACAGTATTGGGTATGTGTGCATAGTTATGTTAGCGCCAACGGGAATAAATCCGGCGATGACAGCAGGAGAGACAATAGCGTATCGGTCACTTGATCAGGCCATTTGTATAAGGATCGCGCACCAGCCTGAACCCGACGTTGGCCGGTGGCACGCCGGAGGAACAGCCGCCCGAGGCCGGGTCGCGGATGAAGACCGAGAGTGGCGCTTCGTGCTCGCCTTCGACCAGGAAAGCCGGGCAGGTCGATGAGTCGAAGCCTGGGCCTACGCAGGTCGAGGTCCATTCCCAGACATTGCCGGCCAGGTCGGACAGGCCGTTGCGCAGCGTGCCGAAATGGCCCTGGACCTCGACCCTGGCCGGGACTGCTTCCATCGTGCCATAATCGGCGGCCCAGGCGAGGCGCGGATCGTCGAACAGCTTGGGTTTCTCCCGGCGTGGTAATTCACTGGCAAGTTCGCGCCATTCGGCCGCCGTGGGCAATCGATAGCGCTGTCCGGTGCTGTTGTTGATCCACGCGATATAGGCTTCAACGTCAAACGCATTGACCCCGGTCATCGGCACGGCATCCCGATCCCCGGCATCTTTCACCAGCACCGGGCAGGCGCCAGCTTTGGCGCATTGCCTCCAATCGTGTTGCGATATCTCATAGCGGCTGACGCCGAGCAGACGGCCATCGTTCAACTGTACCGTCACCAAGTCGAAGAGTTCGCCGGGAGCGGGAGCGAACGCCAAGGCGGCGAGGCCGATCAGCCCCGCCGCAACCGCAATCGTTTTCGCCGCAGCAGCCGCAAGCATGGCCAAGGCTCAGCTCTGGATCGGCCCGGGCTTCGCCACCTGCATCATCAGGTCGTCGCTCCACTCGCCATCCACCACCACATGGGCGGTGGCGCCCAGCAACACGGCTTCAATCAGGTTATGGTTCACGTAGGCATAAACACCTGGCTGTTGGAACGTATAGGCCATGGCGCCGGCCGAACCGCCGCGGATGAACCAGGTTTCGAGATTGGTGTCCGGGCGGTCATTGAAGGAACCGCCTTCCCAGACGTAGTCGCCATGGCCGCCGATCAGATGCGGCCTCGAATCGCGGTTGGCCTGGGCATGGATGAACAGCACGGTCTCGCCGACCGTGGCCTTCAAGGCCTTATCCCCGGTGAGCGCGCCCTTGGCACCGTTAAACACGACATGGGTGGGGGTCAGCGTGCGCATCACGTCGAGCGCGTCGGGGAGGTTTTCGCCCGCCGTTTCGTATTTCTTGTAAGCACCGTCTTCGCCGCGCGGGATATAGTAATCCTGTTCGCCGATGAAATAAGCGCGGTCATAGGCAAGAGGTTTTCCGGCGGCGTCCTTCAGGCCATCGCGCGGCAGCACCATGACGGCGCCGTTCATGCCATGCACGACATGATAGGGGATCATCACGTCGCCCGGCGCGCAATGATAGACGAAGACGCCTGGCTTGATGGCCTTCCAGCGCAGCACCACCTGCTCGCCCGGCAGAATCTTGGTCAGCGCGCCGCCACCCAAGGCTCCGGTCGCCGCATGGAAGTCGATGTTGTGCTCCATGGCGTTTTCTTTCAGGTTCTTGAGCGTCACCTCGACATAATCGCCCTCGTGCACGACGATCATTGGGCCTGGAACACTGCCGTTGAAGGTCAGCGCCCAGACTTCGGTGCCCTCGTCGTCGAGCACCATCTTCTTCTCGATGATGGGAAGGGTGATCTCGACGATCTTCGGGCCGGTGCCGGCCACCTGTTCGTGCTCTGGCAGGAAGGGCGGGTCGACCAAAGCCTGTTTGACGCGGGGCAGGGTGGAAATGTCCACCGGCGCCGTCTTGGCGGCAGGCGGAGCGGCTTCTTCCGCTGCCGCCTTGCCAAGCGTGGTGGCCGAGGCCAGGGCCGCCGAGGCGATGCCCGTGGCCATGAGAAAGGCGCGGCGGCTGGCGGTGGACTGGGGTAAATCCGTCAAACGAGTCATGGTTGCTTCTCCTGTTGCCTTATTTGCCAATCTATTAGGCAGCAACGGGCAGATTATCCTTGATCGATATCAAGAGTCGCGGAAACTTGAGCTCAGGAGCCTGTGAAGAAATGGGCCCCGCTACAGCCCCTCGGAATAGACCAGCACGCGCGCGCCCACGGGGGTGCGCCGGTAAAGCTCCACCACGTCCTGGTTGAACATGCGGATGCAGCCCGACGAGGATCTCGTGCCGATGCTCTTGGGATCATTGGTGCCGTGGATGCGGTAGAGCGTGTCGCGGCCGTCGCGGAACAGATACATGGCGCGCGCACCCAGCGGGTTCTCGGGGCCGCCGGGCATGCCGGTCTTCCACTTCGCCAATTCCGGCTTGCGCTCGATCATTTCCTGAGGGGGAGTCCATTTCGGCCACATCACCTTGCGGCCGACATCGGCGGCACCGGCCCAGCGGAAGCCGTCCTTGCCGACTGCGACGCCAAAGCGGATGGCCATGCCGCCCTCGAGGATCACGAAGAGATGACGCGCGCTGGTGTCGATGATGATGGTGCCGGGAAACTGCCGGGTGGGATAGTTGATGACGCCGCGGCGGAACTCGGGCGCTACGATCTTGGCATTCAGCGCGGGCAGCGGATAGGGATCATCCGGGTTGTCGAGAGCAAAGGCGGGCGCCAGGGGTGCTGCCATTGCCGCCGCCGCCGCCCCAAGAAAATCGCGCCGTGTAAAATTTCTCATGGGGGCCCCTGATTCCGCGTACAGCAATCGCCGCTTTTGCTTAACGAAAGGTTGCGGGGCATTGTGGCGGGATCATGGAGATTGCCGAAAGCGGCAATGGCGCTAAACTGCCGCTTCGGTTGCTGGGAGGATCTCGAACATGAAGACGTTTCTCAAGAGTATCGCCGGGCTGGTGGTGGCCCTGGTTGTGGTGATCGTGGGCGGGGCCTATCTGATTGCGCCGGTGGCCAGCGTCGAGCGGGCGGCAGTCATTCAGGCGCCGCCGGACAAGGTTTTCGGCATCGTCGCCAATCTCAGGCGTTTCAACGAATGGTCGCCCTGGAGCGGGCTGGACCCGAAGG
>JANPCA010000055.1:0-2706 GCA_031430715.1 Hyphomicrobiales bacterium
CCTATGATGTGGCCAACGGCCATCGCTACATGGAGGCGGCGCTCGATTCGGTGTGCGCCCTCGCCGAACGCGCCGTGAAGGATGGCTACAACATCATCATCCTGTCGGACCGCGCAGTCTCCGCCGAGCGTGTGCCGATTCCGGCGCTGCTGGCGACCTCAGCCAGCCATCACCACCTGATCCGCAAAGGCCTGCGCACCGCAGTGGGCCTCGTCGTCGAGTCAGGCGAACCGCGTGAAGTGCACCAGTTCTGCATGCTGGCCGGCTACGGCGCCGAAGCCATCAATCCCTATCTCGCCTTCGAGACGCTGGAGGACATGCTTGCCAGCCTTGATGAGAAGATCACCGCCTATGAAGCGGTGAAGCGCTACATCAAGGCCATCGACAAGGGCATCCTCAAGGTCATGTCCAAGATGGGCATCTCGACCTACCAGTCCTATTGCGGCGCCCAGATCTTCGACGCGGTGGGCCTTTCGACCGATTTCGTAAGGAAGTATTTCACCGGCACGGCAACCCAGATCGAAGGTATCGGGCTCCTCGAAATCGCCGAGGAGGCCTTCCGCCGTCACGAGAATGCCTTTGGCGAGAACCCGGTGTTCCGTTCGAGCCTCGATGTCGGCGGCGACTATGCCCAGCGCATCCGTGGCGAAGCCCATGTGTGGAACTACGACACCATCTCCAACCTGCAGCACGCGGTGCGGGGCAATTCCAAGGACAAGTATCTGGCCTACGCCAAGCACGTCAACGATCAGTCCGAGCGCTTGAAGACCATGCGCGGCTTGTTCCGTATACGGACGGCCGCGGAGATGAGCCTCAAGCCCATCGACTTGAGCGAAGTCGAACCCGCCGCGTCAATCGTCAAGCGCTTTGCGACGGGCGCGATGTCCTATGGCTCGATCAGCCGCGAGGCCCACACCACGCTGGCCATCGCCATGAACCGCATCGGTGGCAAGTCCAACACCGGCGAGGGCGGCGAGGAGTCCGACCGCTACAAGCCGCTGCCCAACGGCGATTCGATGCGCTCGGCCATCAAGCAGGTGGCGAGCGGACGCTTCGGCGTCACCACGGAATATCTCGTCAACTCCGACATGATGCAGATCAAGATGGCGCAAGGGGCGAAGCCCGGCGAGGGAGGGCAATTGCCCGGCCACAAGGTCGACGCGACGATTGCCAAGGTGCGTCACTCGACGCCGGGCGTCGGCCTCATCTCGCCGCCGCCGCACCACGACATCTATTCGATCGAGGATCTGGCGCAACTGATCTTCGACTTGAAGAACGTCAATCCCAAGGGCCAGGTCTCGGTGAAGCTCGTTTCCGAAGTGGGCGTCGGCACGGTGGCGGCGGGCGTCTCCAAGGCCCATGCCGATCATGTGACCATCTCCGGTTATGAGGGCGGCACTGGCGCCTCGCCCTTGACCTCCATCAAGCACGCAGGCCTGCCATGGGAAATTGGCCTCGCCGAAACCCAGCAAACGCTGGTGACCAATGATTTGCGCGGCCGCATCGCGGTTCAGGCCGATGGCGGCATCCGCACCGGCCGCGACGTGGTGATCGCCGCTTTGCTTGGTGCCGACGAGATCGGCTTTGCCACAGCGCCGCTGATCGCGGCGGGCTGCATCATGATGCGCAAGTGCCACTTGAACACCTGCCCCGTCGGTGTGGCCACGCAAGATCCGGAATTGCGCAAGCGCTTCAAGGGTCAGCCCGAGCACGTCATCAACTTCTTCTTCTTTGTGGCCGAGGAAGTGCGCGAGCTGCTCGCCGTTATGGGACTTCACTCCTACGACGAATTGATCGGCGAAACCGCCTGGCTCGACCAGGCCACCGCCATCTCGCACTGGAAGGCCCGCGGCCTCGACTTCTCGCGCATCTTCGCCAGGCCGGACGTGACTGGCCCCGTCGCCCACAAGAAGGTGACGGTGCAGAACCACGGCATCGACAAGATCCTCGACCGCAAGCTGATCGCCGCGGCGATGCCAGCCTTGGAGAATGGAACGCCCGTCGAGATCGAGACGAAGATCGCCAATTACGACCGCACGGCGGGCGACATGCTGTCGGGCGAAGTCGCCACGCGCTATGGCCACAGTGGCCTGCCCGAGGACACCATCAAGGTGAAGCTCACCGGAATCGCCGGCCAGAGCTTCGGCGCCTGGGCGGCGCGCGGCGTGACGCTCGACTTGACCGGCGAGGCCAACGACTATGTCGGCAAGGGTCTCTCCGGCGGCAAGCTCATCGTCAAGCCGCATGAGAAAATCGGTTTCGTGCCGGAGAAGTCGATCATCGTCGGCAACACGGTGCTCTATGGCGCCATCACCGGTGAATGTTATTTCCGCGGCGTGGCCGGCGAGCGCTTCGCGGTACGCAACTCAGGAGCCGTTGCGGTCGTCGAAGGTGTGGGCGACCACGGCTGCGAATATATGACCGGCGGCGTCGTGCTGGTGATCGGCGACACGGGGCGCAACTTCGCGGCCGGCATGTCGGGCGGCGTCGCCTATGTGCTCGACGAAGCCGGCGATTTCGCCCAGCGCTGCAACCTCGCCATGGTCGACCTCCAGCCCATCCCGGACGAGGAGGCAACGCTTGAGCGCCTGCACCACAGCGCCGGCGATCTTCACACTCACGGGCTGGTCGACGTGACCTCGCAGATGGACCGCAAGGATGCCGAGCGGGTGCGCGAGCTTCTGGCTCGCCATGTGAAATACACCG
>JANPCA010000056.1:0-2461 GCA_031430715.1 Hyphomicrobiales bacterium
CCCTTCTACCAGGGCCCGACACTGAAGAAGTGGTTGCGCGACCTGGGCCACCCGCCGGACGAACGCTGGCTGCTGGCTCGGTTCGACCACCCCGCGCTGGTCAAGGTGTACCGGTTCTGGGAGGCCAACGGCACCGCCTACATGGTGATGCCGTTCTACGAGGGCAAGACAGTCAAGGACACCGTGCGCGCACTGCCCGCGCCGCCCGATGAGGCCTGGCTGCGCGGCCTGCTCGCGCCGCTGACCGAGGCCTTGAACGTCATCCACGCCGAGAGCTGTTACCACCGCGACATCGCGCCCGACAACGTGATCCTGCTGGCAGGCAGCGCCAAACCGCTGCTGCTCGACTTTGGCGCGGCGCGGCGCGTCATCGGCGACATGACGCAGGCCTTGACCGTGATCCTCAAGCCCGGGTACGCGCCGGTGGAGCAGTACGCCGAGGTGCCGGGCATGAAGCAAGGCCCGTGGACCGATGTCTATGCACTGGCGGCCGTGGTGTATTGGGCCATCACCGGCAAGACGCCGCCGGCCTCGGTGGGCCGCATGCTGAGCGACACCTACGTGCCGCTGCTCGAATGCGCGGCCGGCCGCTACGAGCCGCAGTTTCTGCGCGCGATCGACCACGCCTTGACCGTGTTGCCTGAGCGCCGCACGCAGACCATCGACGCCTTCAGACGGGAGATTGGTTTGGGCGCGGTGCCCTCCGATGCCCCGGCTTCGGACGTTCGCCCAGCGGATCCCGAGGCCACGGTTATCCGGCCACCGTCGCCGCCGCTGCAGCATGCGCAGGCGCCGGCTGTGGAGCAGCGACGAACTTCCACGCAAGCCGTGGCGACGCAAGCACCCTCCGTGGCAACGCCCCCTGCGTCCAGGCAGCCCTTCGCTCCGAGTGCCGGTCGCCGCGGTGCATGGATTGGCGTTGCGGCCGTTGCCACGGTAGCGCTGCCGCTGGCTGCGTGGTGGGCCTTGAAAAGTCCGCCGATCAAGCCAGCTACGCCGCCGCCTGTGGCCGAGCAAAAGAGCAGTGCTCCTGTACCGCCCCCGACCGCGCCAGCGCCCGATGCCACGGTGCGCAAGGCACTGGCCCCACGATCGCCCGCAGAAGCCTTTGCGTCAGCTGTGGCGGCCAGCGATGGCGCCCTCCAGGTCACTGCGCACACCGATTCGAAAACGCTGACCGCAGGGCGCGACAAGCTCCAGGTCACGGTGCAAGCCAGCGAGTCAGGCTACGTGCAGGTGTTCGGACACCGCGTGGGCACGGCGGAGCTGGCGTATCTGCATCCGTCCCGGCTCGACGAGCAGGCTGCGATTCAAGCCAACACGCCCATCAACATCACATTGCCGGGGTCGGCAGCGCCGCCGTTGCCTGCATCGTGGCGCGTGTTGGTCATCGTGTCGCGCCAGCAGCGCGACCTGCGCGTTGCCGGATGGCAACTGCGTGGCAACGAATTCATCCGTGGCTTCACCGACATTGCGGCAGCCACTGGCCCCTTCTGGGGAACCTCTGTCTGCCCGGCAGGCACGTCGGTGTGCGGCGACACGTTTGGCGTGGCCGACTTGGCCCTCGACGTTGCTGCTGAAGACCGCCCAACGCGTGACGCCGGTGGCGACGCAGGCGCGCGGCGGGCCGACGCTCCTGCAGCCAAGCCTGAGCGCCCACGCAAAGAGCTGGGTTCGGCTCCCCCCCAGGCGAGGGCCGGCTCATCCGACAACCGTGCCGAGTGCCAGCGCATCCTGCAGAGGCAATCGCTGGGGGAAACCGGCCCTGAACTCATCGAGCGCTCGAAAGCACTGGGCTGCCGCTAGATGCTAGCTAGGGGTAGCTAGGGGTGTACCCCTCTCGGTTTGGTTGACGGCCATTCATCCATCCGCAAACATCGGGATGCAACGGCTCCAAAGGAGAGGCAGCATTGCCAGGAGCGCTTGTTCGCCATCCAGTGGTCACGTGTTTGGGAGGCTCGACAGTATGGACGGCACTCTTTCGCGGCGTGCGATTCGCGCAGCAATGCACCTTGCGCTGGGCTTGGTGGGCATGGCGCTCGCGGCCTGCGGCGGCGGCGGCAACGAACGCGACAGTGGCCCGCAACAAACGACGCTCAGCGTCGCGGCCAGCGATGCCGACGGCGATGCACTCAGTTATCAATGGCGCGTCACGGCCGGCACCGTCGACAACCGCAACGCCGCGACCACGCTGTGGACGCTGCCGGCCGGCCCAGGCTTGCACTTCGCCTACGTCACCGTTGCGGATGGCAGAGGCGGCTACACGCAACAGCAGTACGCAGCGTCTTCCGATGCCTTGGACACGTCGGCGCCGGAGCGCGCACAAGCTCGCCACACGCCGCCAGCCTTGACGGACTTCGACGGTAGCGCGGTGCGTTTGCGCTTTCAGGCCGCGGATGCCACGAACTTTGCGATTGCCGGCGGCGCCGCGCAGCAGCGTCAGGTTTATCTGCCCGACGTC
>JANPCA010000057.1:0-7517 GCA_031430715.1 Hyphomicrobiales bacterium
AAGATGTTGAGCCAGGCGCTGAGTGCGATGGCCGCCAGGCAGAAACCCAGCGGCAAGGGAAATCCCAGTATGAATTGCACGCCCAGGACGGCGGCCGACTGCCCGAAAATCGCCAGCCAGCGCAGCCGCACCAGGGTGCGGAGCCGCAGCATGCCGAGCTCCGCATCGCTGGCGATGAAGGCCGGGTCGGAGGGGAGCGTCATGGCCATCGGCGGAGAGCGGCATCCGTGCCGTTGAGATTGCGCCAGAATAGGCCTATCCGGACCTGGAAAGAAAGCATTTGCCCATGCCCAGCCGCGCCAGACTGATCATTTCCGCCTTTGTCCTGCTGCTTGCCGCGCTCATCGGCACCTACGCCCTGCTGGTCGGCCAAGTGGGGGTCAACGGCGGCGGAACCGGCATCGCCCTGGTCGGCGGCCCCTTCAGCCTGACCGACCATACCGGCAGGCGGGTGACGGAGAAGGACTTTCTCGGCAAATACATGCTGATGTTCTTCGGCTACACCTATTGTCCCGACGTCTGCCCGACGGAACTTCAGGTGATGACTGCCGCACTCGAGCAGATGGGGCCTGCCGCAAACCGCATCCAGCCGATTTTCGTGACCATCGACCCGCAGCGCGACACCCCGGATGTGATGAAATCCTATGTCGAGAATTTCGGGGCCGGCCTCATCGGGCTGACCGGCACGCCAGCGGAGATCGCGGCGATGGCCAAGGCCTACCGGGTCTATTACGCCAAGGCGGGAAAGACCGGCTCAGCCGACTATCTGATGGATCATCCCGCCACCATCTATCTGATGGGGCCGGACGGACGCTTCGCCAAACACTTCAACTATACGGTTGACGCAGCGAAACTGGCTGAAGGCATCGCTGCCGCCATGCCGGCCTCACCATAAAGTATGACAAAATCTTCGGTTGCCCCATCTATACGGAGTTGTTACCTTTCAGGGTTCAGTATGGGGCAATGGGTTGGAACATGCTTTACTATTTCTATGAAATGAACCACGCCGCATTGGCACCCTGGCGGGCCATGGCCGATGCCGGCTTGAACTTCTGGAAGAGCCCGGCAAATCCCCTGTCCGCGACGCAGTTCGGGCGTTCCTTCGCGGCCTCGCTCGAAATGTTCGAACGCGGCACCAGGCGCTATGGCAAACCGCATTTCGGCATCGCCGACACGATCTCGGACGACGAGCTCGTGGCGGTCGAGGAAGTCGAAGTCCTGGCCCGCAGTTTCGGCAGATTGGTGAATTTCCGCAAGATGCGCGAGGCGCAGGCCAAACCGGAACACAAGCTGCTCATCGTGGCCCCCATGTCGGGCCACTATGCCACGCTGCTGCGCGGCACGGTCGAAGCCATGCTCCAGCATTATGACGTTTACATCACCGACTGGGTGGATGCGCGCACCGTGCCGCTGACGCATGGTACTTTCGACCTCGACGACTATGTCGACTATGTCGCGGATTTTCTGCGCCATCTTGGTCCCGATACGTCGGTCATGGCGGTGTGCCAGCCCTCGGTGCCGGTGATGGCCGCCGTGTCGCTGATGAATGCGGCCAACGACCCCGCCGCGCCCAGGACCATGATCCTGATGGGCGGACCCATCGACACCAGGCGCAATCCGACCGCCGTCAACAAACTCGCCGAGGAAAAGGGCGCAGACTGGTTTCGCAACAATGTCATCATGAGGGTGCCGGCCCCCCATGCCGGCATGATGCGCGATGTCTATCCGGGCTTCCTGCAACTGGGCGGTTTCATGACCATGAATCTCGACCGCCATGTCGACGCGCACCGGGAGCTGTTCTGGCATCTGGTCGAGGGCGACGGCGATTCCGCCGACAAACATCGCGAATTCTATGACGAATACATGTCGGTGATGGACCTGACCGCCGACTTCTACCTGCAGACCGTCGAGAAGGTCTTCGTCAACCACGACCTGCCGCGCGGCACGCTCACCCACCGCAACCAGCTGGTCGATCCCTCGAAGATCACCCGCACGGCGCTGATGACCATCGAAGGCGAGCGCGACGATATTTCGGGTGTGGGCCAGACCGAGGCCGCCCAGGACCTGTGTTCGAACCTGCCGCCGGACAAGAAGCTGCATTACCTGCAGAAGGGTGTCGGCCACTATGGGGTGTTCAACGGCTCGCGGTTCCGCAAGGAGATCGTGCCGCGCATCGTCGAGTTCGTGAACGCCAACGCCTGATGGCGGCACTGTTCCAAAACCTCCGCCGCCTGGTTCCGCAGAAGGCGCTCGACCCGTGGCGCTTTGCGGTTGGCGATGAGGTTCTAGCCGTGATCTTCCGCCGCCATGCCCAGGCGCGGCGCCTGGTACTGCGGCTGAACAGCGATGGGACAGCGGTGATGGTCACCGTGCCCAAGGGCGTATCGCGGGCCCAGGCGCTGGCCTTCACCGAACGCTCGCGGGCCTGGATCGAGGCGCATATCAAGAAGCGTGGGTGCAACATCCCGCTGAGGCCCGGAAGCCTCATCCCCTTGCGCGGCGCGAACCATGAAATCCGCCATCTGGCCATCGCTCGCGGCACCGTCACAGCCGATCCCATAGCCCGGCTGATCCATGTGCCGGGCGGCCTCGAACATCTGCCGCGCCGCTTGGCTGACTGGCTGAAAACCGCCGCTCGAATTGAATTGAGCGAGGCCTCCCGGCGCTATGCTCTGGCCATGGGCGTCACCTACCAGCACATCTCGATCCGCGACCAGAGCAGCCGCTGGGGTTCCTGCTCGGCTTCAGGCGGCCTCTCCTATTCCTGGCGCCTGATCCTCACACCGCCCCATGTGCTGGACTATGTGGCGGCCCACGAAGTCGCCCATCTGAAGCATCTCGATCACGGCCCGCGCTTCTGGCGCCTGGTGCTCAGCCATTGCCCCGAGGCGGCCCGCGCCAAGAAATGGCTCAAAGCCCACGGCCAGGACGTCCACCGCATCGTGGTATAAACAAACCGCGGATTTTGCTTTAAGAGTTCCCCATGTACCTGACGATGAACGAGGCCGAAAGCGCTATCAAGACCCTGCTGGAAAAGCGCGGGCTCGGCGATGCCGCCGCCATTGCCTGGGCCACTGCCTGGCTCGAGGCCTGTGGCTATCCCGGTTGCAAGTTGCTGGCCGAAGCCCTCGGCGAAGGCATCCCGGCGCCGGTCCTTGAGCGCGATGGGCTGGGGCTCGATCTGAAGAACGTCTCATGCGCGTTTCTGGCGCCCGCCATCATGGTTGAGGTGGCAAGCAATGGCCGGGTGTTCCTGCGCAATGTCCGTCATGGGTTGTTCCTGCTGCCCTTCACGGTCAAGGCCAATATCGGCATTGGCTGCCCGGTCGACCCGGCCTTCGCGGTGGGCGGCGAGCGCCACAAGAACCCCTACGGCGAAAAGTTGGCCATGGCCGAGGCCGGCGGCCTGGAAATTGATGATACCCTGTGGGCCGCACTGATACCGCTGGCGGCGTGAAGGATAGACCATGACAGGCCCGCTCGCCGGACTTCGCGTTCTCGATCTCACCCGCGTGTTGGCCGGACCCTGGGCCACGCAATTGCTGGCCGATTATGGCGCCGAGGTGATCAAGATCGAGAAGCCGGGCGAAGGCGACGACACGCGCGGCTGGGGTCCGCCGTTTCTTGAGGATCGCCACGGCAGCCCGGGCGATGCCGCCTATTTCCTGGCCGCCAACCGCGGCAAGTGGTCGGTCGAAATCGACATGGCAGTTCCCGCGGGCCAGAAGCTCATCCGCGATCTGGCGGTGAAATCCGATATCGTTATCGAAAACTTCAAGGTGGGCGGCCTCAGGAAATACGGCCTCGATTATGACAGCCTGAAGGTGCTGAACGGCAAACTCATCTATTGCTCGATCACCGGCTTCGGCCAGAACGGACCCTATGCCCAGAGGGCCGGCTATGACTTCATGATCCAGGCCATGGGCGGGCTGATGTCGGTGACCGGAGAACGCGATGATCTGCCGGGCGGCGGCCCGCAGAAGGTGGGCGTGGCGGTGGCCGACCTCTTCACCGGGATCTATGCCGCGACGGCGATCCTCGCGGCGGTGCTGCATCAGAGGGCCACGGGACAGGGGCAGCATATCGATGTGGCCCTCCTCGACACCCAGGTCGCCATGCTGGCCAATCTCAATTCCAATTACCTGGTGTCGGGCAAGGTGCCGGGGCGGATTGGCAACGCCCACCAGAACATCGTGCCCTACCAGACCTTTCAGACGGCCGACGGCTACATGATTATCGCTGTCGGCAACGACCGCCAGTTCCGGGAATATTGCGCAATCATCGGTGTCCCCGCCCTGGCGGACGATGCGCGCTTCGCGGCCAATCGCGGCCGCGTCGAGAACCGCCTTCAGCTCATTCCGCTGCTGACCGGGCCGATGCTGGCGCGAAGCACGGCTGAGTGGGTCGAGGCGCTCGAGAGTGCCGCGGTGCCCTGCGGCCCCATTCTCGGGATCGATCAGGTTTTTGAAAACGTGCAGGTCCTGGCCCGCGGGATGCAGATCGGCTTGACGCGCGAAGATGGTGTGCAGGTGCCGGGCGTTGCCAGTCCCATCCAGTTTTCGGAAACGCCGATTGAATATGAAAAGGCGCCTCCCCGGCTTGGTGACGGAACGGAGAAGGTGCTCGCGGAAGTGCTGGGCCTTTCAGCGCCCGACATCGCGGCCCTTCGCAAGTCCGGAGCAATCGGATAGATTCGGCGCCATCGAACGGGAGGACCAGATCATGGCCGGTGACATCTGGACGGGAGGCTGCCAATGCGGGGCGGTCCGCTATGAATATGCCGCGCGCGCCGACAATCCGTGCCTCTGCCATTGCCGGATGTGCCAGAAGCAATTCGGCAATTTCTTCGGCTCCTTCGCGGGCTCGCATACGGATAATTTCCGCCTGACGCGCGGCATTCTGGCACTCTTCGAAAGTTCCGATGACGCGGAGCGCGGCTTCTGCCGCGATTGCGGGACACCGCTCACCTTCAAGGCGAAGTCCCGGCCGCGTATTTCGGTGTCGATCGGCTCGCTTGACCGCCATTCCGAAATGAAGCCGGAATTCCAGTACGGCATGGAGTCGTGCGAAGCCTGGCTCGGCGGGTTGACGGGCCTGCCGGGCACTCGCACCGGCGAGGGCGGCAATGGCGTGGGCGATACGCCGGAACGCTATGAACCGATCGCGCGCAGCAACCGCCCATTGGCCGCCCGACTCGCAATGAGCCCTGCCCCATTGCACGCTAACTGCAATTCGGACATCATCCTTTCGTAAGGGGCCATCGACTGCCAAGTAGCAAAACATAGAGGACTGGAAGCCAGATGATCAGAACATTCTCCACCGCCGCCGCCTTGTTGCTGCTGGCCTCCGGCACTGCCCTTGCAGCCGAAGCCGTGACCTTCACCATGAAGGCCTCCATGCCATCGCTGCGCGATGAAACCATGAAGGACAGCTTCACGGTGGGCCTGGCTGACCCCAGGATCGAGACCACCCTCAAGATCACCTGCCAGGGCGCCCTGGGCGGCATCATCTCCGGCACCAACGAATCCTGTGCCGTCACCGGCAACGGCGTGCTGCTCAATCCGGCCAATGGTCAGAAGCTGCAGCGCACCCAATACGCGGGCGGCTGGGTGGTGAAATCCGATGGCTTCAGCGATGGCGCCCAGATGTCGGTGAATTACCTGGCGGTGGGCAAGGTGCCGGCCTCCAACGCACGTTTCGCGGGCAGTCTGATGCTGAAACCGGAAAATCCTTCAACCACCGCCAGCCTGCTGCGCGATTCGATCCTGAAGCGGATCAAGACCACCGAGTCAGGCCTGATCGACGAGCGCGTCGACACCATCCAGTTCAACAATTTCACCGTGCCCTCGGCTGGTCTTCCTTCCGACAAGGGCTGCGTGTGGAACGGCGACATGGTCTATTCCTACCAGACCGAATCCTGGTTCATGGAATTGGCCGCGAAATGCGCCGGCAAGGACTATAAGTTTAAAGGAAACATGCCCTTCACCGAGACGCCCAATGTTGGCAACCAGCATCAGTATGACCTGACCCTCACACTGCCAACGGCCGATGAGGGCAGCGACGATGCGCTGTTCACGGAAGCCACAGGCGACGCCGACCTGTTCGCCGCCGCCGACGGCATCTCGGGCCAGATCATCATGAAGGAAAGTGCTTACGTCGATGTCGAGGTCGATGGCCAGATGGACAAGCTGGCAACCGAGATCGACGCCACCGGCACGCTCACCGGCCAGAACGTGCCGCTTGACGCGGTGCGCTCGCTCGGCACCATCATCGGCGTGTTGTCGCGGACGTTTTTCGGGGCGTGAAGGCACCCTCATGCCGATTGCCGGCCACTTTCCCGCGGCACTTGAACCAGCCGAAAGCGGGCCTGTTCTGAACCGCATCGGCGAAATACATCGAGCCGCCGGCGCCAGGCCCGTCCATCAGCCGCCCGCCGGCGGCAATGAACGCTGCCTGGGCTTCAACCGGGGCCCCGCCGGCAAGGCCTTGGGTTAGCGGTACTCGAAGCCCTGCCGGCGCAGAAGCTCGATCAGCCCCGGGCGCAAGAACGCGACGCCTAAGCGGGCGGCGAGTGCCTCCTTCTGTTCCGGCGAAAGGCCGCGCTTGGCGCCCTTGAATCGGAAAGCGCGATCACGCCACTTGCCGCCGCCGCCATCCGCTTGCTTCTGTTCATGGGCGCAAGGCGGGGTGAAATCCTTTCCCTGCACTGGGACTGGGCGGAATTGGCGCGTGCGATCCTGTTTCGTCCGGACTCACAAGGGGGCCTGAGAGACTGCTGAAAAACGCTCCGTTTTGGGATGATATGGGATTCACTTCCGCTGATCCAGCGGAAGTGATTTGCCATGCGCGGATGCGACGGGCGGCCTTGCGGTTTGTGCAGTTGCGTGAGGCTTGCGAAGCGGACACCGGAAGATCATCCGTTGCGCCCGATCCGCAAGGCCGCCAGCAAGGAACTGGCGCGCGTTGGGCTGGGCCAAGACCCGGGACCTCGAGCGGGATACCAAGCGCAAGGAAATGACCGTCTCCGCCCTCCGCGAGCCCTGTCTCACGGACGGCACCAAGACCAAGGAAATGCCGATGCCCGCCGCCGGCAGGGGCCGCATGGCACGGCACATCAAGCCACTCTTGGGAAATCACCGCATCGCTCCAGTTTTCGCCTTCACGGCCTCCGCCATTCCTTGGCCGGCGCTGGCCCTGCGGTAGGCGGCCCGCTGCCCCTCACCGGCAAGCTCATCCTTCCCCCGGCCGCCACGCCGCGCCAACCTCTGCGCCGCAAGCTACACCACGTCCGGGGACACCACCTCTGGCATGATCCCTCCGAGCCATGCCATCTCCATCGTTCATGGTCAAAGAATACCAATTACGGATAGGCTCTGAATCGCTCTTGACGTTTCGTGTGTCATACCAACCGTCATAAGTTATGACACTTCCGCCCATTGACGGGTAGCAAGCGAGACGATGCGGTCTGGGGTTTCAATGAGATCGTTCCAGGCCGCGCAGCAGGCTTCGACGATGGC
>JANPCA010000058.1:0-1605 GCA_031430715.1 Hyphomicrobiales bacterium
CACATGAAGAACTTGATGTGACACTTGAGGAGCTGGTAGCACTGGCGCAACACCCCAAAGTCGTGGGAATCGGCGAAGCGGGCCTCGACTATCACTATGACTTCAGTCCGCGTGCCGCCCAGGAACAGGGCTTCCGCCTGCATATCGCTGCAGCGCGCCAGACTGGCCTGCCGCTGGTCATACACAGCCGCGAGGCGGAGGCCGACACAGCGCGTATCCTCCAGGAGGAAATGGCCAAGGGCGCCTTCAAGCCGCTACTCCATTGCTATACATCGAAACCCGAACTGGCCCACGCCGGACTTGAACTCGGCGCTTATGTGTCGTTCTCCGGCATCCTGACCTACAAGACGGCGCAAGACTTGCGCGCCACCGCCGCCGAAATTCCCATGGACCGTCTGCTGGTCGAAACTGATGCACCCTATCTGGCGCCGGTGCCGTTTCGCGGCAAGACCAACGAGCCAGCCTTCGCCGTGAAGACGCTGGAGGTGCTGGCCCAGGTCAAGGGCGTCTCCGTCGAAGCCATGGCCGAGGCCACCAATGCGAATTTCTTCCGGCTGTTCGACAAGGTGCCGCTACCGGCGCGTTTCTCGAAAGCCCAATGACGCTCGAACTGACCATACTTGGCTGCGGCTCGTCGGGCGGTGTGCCGCGCGTCGGCGGCGATTGGGGCCAGTGTGATCCCACGAACCCGTGGAACCGGCGCCGCCGCTGCTCGGTGCTGTTGACCAGGACAGGCTCGCAAGGCGCCACGCGGGTGCTGATCGACACATCGCCCGACATGCGCGACCAGATGCTCGATGCAAAAGTGCCCGATCTCGACGCCGTGCTCTATACCCACGAGCACGCCGACCACACCCATGGCATCGACGAGTTGCGCGCCTTTTTCCTGTGCAAGCGCCAGCGCGTGCAAGTCTGGGCTGACGAGCCGACTGGCCAGATGCTGATGAGCCGCTTCAGCTATTGCTTCTACACCGCTCCGGGCAGCGACTATCCGCCCATCCTGAGCCTCAACCGTCTGAGGGCCGGAACGCCGGTGACCATTGACGGCCCGGGTGGCGCCGTCACCGCGCTGCCATTCCGTGTCCATCACGGCACCATCGACGCATTGGGCTTCCGCATCGGCGCCACGGCCTATACGCCGGACCTCAATGGCGTCCCCGATGAAAGCCTCGAAGCGCTCCAAGGCCTCGAGTTGTGGATCGTCGACGCGCTGCGCCGCTCAGGCCATCCCAGCCATTTCAGCCTGGGTGAGACGCTTGGCTGGATCGAGCGCCTGAAGCCCAAGCGCGCCATCCTCACCAACATGCATGTCGATCTCGATCACGAGGCTCTGAAGCGCGAATTGCCGGCGGGCGTCACGCCAGCCCATGACGGTATGAACATGCTCATCTGAAATGGGCGGAGTTTCGTTCAATTCATTGAAAGAGCGCCTGAAAGCGCTTCTCGGTGTCAATCCAAAATATTCCATAATATATATTATGCGAACCGCCGATCAACCAAAGCGGGATGCCAGCCTTCGCTGGCATGACGGATTGACGGGGTCGATCACGGGCACATTCCCGATTACCTATCCAAGACCCGTCATGCCAGCGAAGGCTGGCATCC
>JANPCA010000059.1:0-1521 GCA_031430715.1 Hyphomicrobiales bacterium
GGCGGTATCTGATGATGATCGCCGATATCTATCGCGGTGGGCCGGTCGGGATCGAGACGCTGGCGGCGGGATTGAGCGAGGCGCGCGACACGCTGGAGGAGGTGATCGAGCCGTTCCTCATCCAGTCGGGGCTGGTGGCGCGGACGGCGCGGGGGCGGATGCTGAATGCCGGGGCATGGAAGCATCTGGGCATCGCGGCGCCGGCCGGGGTGGCGGTGCAATTGCCGTTGCTGGGCGAGGACGAATAGGTGTTTAAGTCATTCTTTGAACTGCGGATCATCTGATGCTGCATTTGCCCGAAGGCGTGAATCCTGATTGGTGGGACTTGGTTCCTGCCGCTCTCGGTGCAATTCTTGGCGCAGCCGCAGGCGCTATCCCGGCATTCATGCTTGCTATTCGGAGTTCCAAGGAAACCTTGGAACGCGACCGTATTTCGCGCATGGAGGCACAAAAGGCGCTTGCGCTAAAGGCTTTCGTTAAGCTGCTACAAATTACAAACGGCCAAATTTCTATCCGAGATCATATAAGGGACATGGTCCATGCTGCGGACATTCCCGACAACGAGGAAATGACGCTTTGGCAAAGGGTTATGCCGATTGGGGGAGTTTCGATTGAGCCTGTTAGGTTTGAGGCGGACGAGATAGCTCTATTGATTGCCTCAAAGGATATTGAATTAGCCAATGATATGATGCTGTTAGCAGCAAGGGCGCATGCTAATGACATTTCGCTGGTGGACTATGGGAACAGGCGCCGCTCTCTTGGAGACGAATTTGGAGCCGTTATGGAAGGAGAGATCGGAACGACATTCGTTTCTCAGGAACAACATAGGCGAATTGCGCCGCGATCTATCGAGCTTGAGAGTATTATTACTCAGATTTCAAAGAACTACGAAGACGACTCGAAACTCGCTCTCGATGTAACGAAGAGATTTTGCGCGGCGGTGCAAGTGCATTTTAACGATAAAACATTCCTCGGCGTTCACGTCGTCTCAGAATAGGCCGCTTCATGAACATTCCCCGCACCCTGTATGCCAAGATCTGGGACGAGCATGTCGTGCGCCGACTGGATGACGGCACGGCGCTGATCTTCATCGATCGGCATCTGATCCATGAGGTGACGACCCCGCAGGCGTTTGAATCGCTGCGATTGGCCGGGCGGCGGTTGCGGCGGCCGGACCTGACGCTGGCGGTGCCCGACCATAATGTGCCGACGACGGCGCGGAACCTGCCGATCCTCGATCCGATGTCGAAGGCGCAATTGGATGCGCTGACGGTCAATTGCCGCGATTTTGGCGTAGAGATGTTCGCCATCGATGCGCCGGAACAGGGGATCGTCCATGTCATCGGGCCGGAGCAGGGTTTCACGTTACCCGGCGTGACTATGGTGTGCGGGGACAGCCATACCGCGACCCATGGCGCGTTCGGGGCGCTGGCGTTCGGCATCGGCACCAGCGAAGTCGAGCATGTGTTTGCGACGCAGACACTGTTGCTGCGGCAGTCGAAAGCCATGGAAGTGCGGGTG
>JANPCA010000060.1:0-5142 GCA_031430715.1 Hyphomicrobiales bacterium
CGGCCCGACGATGCCGACGCGCTGGCCTTCGGCGCGGGCCTTCTGGCGCAGCTCGGCGAGGCCGAGCGCACCAAGGACTGGGCCGAGCGGGCCGTCATCATCGAGCCCGACGATCACATCATGCATTATAATCTCGCCTGCGCCTTCACACTGCTGGGCGAGAAGGATCTGGCGATGGACCGTCTGGAGCAGGCACTGGGGCCAAACTCGCTCAAGTCGCTCAAGGAGTTCATGCTGAACGACAGCGATCTCGACGTGCTGCGCGATCATCCGCGCTATGCGGCCCTGATAAAGACGTTGCCTGAGTAACTGGGGGACATGTCCGATGAACCCACGGAAAGCCGCCGCCATTCTGCTTGACCACTGGTCGGCAAAGGCGCGCATCGATGCCCTTCCGGAGGATTGCCGCCCGGCGGGCAAAAGCGATGGCTATGCCATCGCATTGGAAGTCAGCACGGGCAGCGGCCACGGCGTGGCGGGCTGGAAGATCGCCGCGACGAGTGCTGCGGGGCAGCGCCACATCAATGTCGATGGTCCGCTGATCGGGCGCATCCTCAAGCACCGGCTGCTCACACCCGGTGCGGCGGTGCCGCTCGGTGGCAATATCATGCGGGTGGCGGAGGCCGAGTTCGCTTTCGGATTCGGCACTGGCTTGCCGCCGCGCCAAACACCATACGGCATGGACGAGGCCCTGGCCGCGGTTGCCACATTGCATTTGTCGATCGAGGTTCCCGACAGCCGCTACACGGACTTCACCAAGGTGGGAGCGCCGTCGCTGATCGCCGACACGGCCTGCGCGTCATGGCTGGTGCTTGGCCCCCCGGTTCTGGCACCCTGGCGCCATCTCGATCTTTCGGCGCATCGCGTCACCGGGCATCGCAACGGTGAGAAGGTGGCGGAAGGAACTGGCAAGGCCGTGCTTGGCGATCCACGGGCAGCGCTGACCTGGTTCGTCAACGAGGCGGCCACCTATTGCGGCGGGGTGGCGGCAGGGCAGTTCGTGACCACGGGCACGTGCTTTGTTCCCTTCGCCATTGCGCCCGGCGATGCGGTCAGCATCGACTACGGCGAACTGGGCAGCATTTCGGCCGCGATCGTGTGAGGCTGCCATGCGGATGTTAAAACCACAACCTCTCACCCATGAAGCATTCGCGCCCTTTGGCGAGGTGATCGAGATGGATGGGCATCCATCGATCACCATCAACCAGGGCTTTGCCCAACGCTTCAACGATCTCGCCCGCATCGACGTGACGATGGAAGGAGGCTCCGCCTGCCTCAGCCTGTTCCTCGGCCAACCACGCCCTTCACCCATCGCCATCAAACTCATGGAGCGGCACCCACTCGGTGCCCAAGCCTTCGTGGCCTTGCAGGACCGGCCATGGCTGGTGCTGGTGTGCGGCGAGGTCAGCGATTTCGGCAGCTACAGGGCCTTCAGCGCAACGGGACGGCAGGGCGTGAATTACCGGCGCAACGTGTGGCACCATCCGCTGCTGGTTCTTCACACCGGTAGCCGCTTCCTCATCGCCGACCGCAAGGGGCCGGGCAACAATCTCGAAGAGGCGTGGTTCGCCGATGACTTCGTTTTCAGCATTGCCTAGCTGAACGCTCGTGTACTTTTAGTCCCGCCACATAGGTGGCGCGAACGGCGCGGTCGTCTCCTAGAATCATCAGCGAGAAAAGCACGTCCTCGAGCGAATGTGAAAGTTCCTGGCGGCCGGCCAGCACCGGGGTTGCTTGCGGATCGAGGACCACGAGGTCGGCGTATTTTCCGGTTTCGATGGCGCCGGTTTCGTGACCGATGTGCAGGCGATCTGCATTGCCGCGGGTCGCCATGTGGAAGAGTTCGATGGCTGACGGCTTATAGCCCGCCAGCATCTGCACCTTGTAGGTCTCGCCCAAGGTCGCGAGCATCGAATAGGTTGTGCCGCCGCCCACGTCGGTGGCCAGCCCGATGTGCACGGAACGCTGTTCATTTCGGAGATGTGGCATCGACATGAGGCCGGAGCCTAAGAACGTGTTGGAGGTGGCGCAGTGGACAATTGTCGATCCCGATTCGGACAGTCTTTGGCATTCGCGCTCCGACAGGTGGATGCCATGGGCGAAGAGGCTGCGTTCGCTCAGCAGGCCGAAGCCATCATAGACATCGGTATAGTCCTTGGCGCTGGGAAACAATTTCTTGACGAGGGCGATCTCGCCCAGGCTTTCCGACAGATGGGTCTGCATCAGTGCGCCGGGGAGCGACTTGAGCAATTCGCCGGAGAGTCGGAGCTGGGCTTCGGAGGATGTAACGGCAAAGCGCGGCGTCACCGCATAGCGCAGGCGGTCCCTGCCATGCCAGGCACGATAGAGGTTTTCCGATTCCCGCGCTCCGGTTTCGGGATCGTCCTCAACGGCGGGAATGGCGTTGCGATCCATCATGGTCTTACCGGTGATCAACGCCATATTGCGCTGCTGGGCTGCGGCGAAGAGCGCATCGGCGCAGGCTTTGTGGACTGAGCAGAAGGCCAGAGCCGAAGTCGTGCCGTGCTGGAAAAGGCGGCTCAGAAAGATTTGGGCGGCCGCGGCGGCATGGACATGATCCGCGTACAGACTTTCTTCCGGAAAGGTGAAGCGGGTAAGCCAATCGAGCAGGTCTTTTCCGGGGGCCGCCAGCATGCGGTATTGCGGGAAATGGATGTGGGCATCGATGAAACCCGGCATGACGATCATGCCGCCGTGGTCGTCGACCGGAGCTTGACGGAAGGCGTACGGCAGAAGGGGCTGGGGGCCAGTCCACAGGATGGTGCCATCATCGGCAATGGCGATGGCGCCTTTCGCCTCGTGACGTACATCGTCTTGCGAAGGACCGAAACTAAGCGTCTGGCCCTTGATCACCAGGGTCATGGCGCCACCCGGTCCTCGATGCGAAAGCAGAAGATGCGGCAGACCTGGGTGATGGCCATCGCAAATTCCGCGTCAAGGCCAATGTTCGCGCGGGCCTCAAAGGCCTCGAGAATCATGTGCTTGGTGGCGCCCTTGACGGCAAAGATAAAGGGGAAACTGAAGCGTTGCTTATAGGCCGTGTTAAGAGCGGTGAAGTGGGCGAATTCGTCTGCCGTCAGCCGATCAAGACCCGCTCCGGCCTGCTCCTTCGTCGAATCATCCGTTAGCGTTGCCGTGTTCGCCAGATCGGGATGGGCGCGGAGCAGGGCCAGTTGTGCGTCAAGGTTGGCGGATTTCACGGCATTTTCGAAGCTCGCAATCATCGCATCGCGGCTGGCGAAGGGGCGGTTGCTTGCCGCCGCGCGCGCCACCCAGGGCGAGTGCTCGGCGACATCGCCGAAGGTCCTCAGAAACATGGGCAAGGGCATGGCATTGATATCGGCTAAGGTCATTGCTTGGCTATCCAGGCGCCGAGCTTGGCGCGTTCCTCGTCCAGCATGCGGGTCTTGTTGCCAAGCGGCATGGCCTTGTTCTTCACAGCTTGGGTTTCAATTTGCGCGGCGTAGCGCTTGAGGTTCTCGATGCTCTCCAGTGCGATGCCCTTGGGCGGCGCCTTGATGGTGGCATCGGTTGGTTTGGCGGCATGGCAGGTGGCGCAGCGGGTCTGGACGATGGCGAGGGCGTCCGCATCGCTCACTTCGCCCTGATAGAGCAATAGCTTCTCCGGCTGGGTGACGATCAATGCGAAGGCCAGAGCCGTGCCGATCAGCGGAAGCGTCCAGACGATGTCAGCCTGGGCGTCTCCCACCTCTGTGCGCACCAGGAAATGCCGCGTCAAGGCACCGCCCACCACGATGAGGCCGGCGAGAGCCCAGCTGTGCGGGTGATCGGTGACCATCGGATAATGGTTGCTCACCATCATGACGAGGACGGGCAATGTCAAATAGGTATTGTGCAACGAGCGCTGCTTGCCGATGACGCCGAACTGCGGATCGGGCTTTTCGCCCTTGAGCAAAGCCCTGGTGATCTTGCGCTGGTTCGGGATGATGACCATGAAGACATTGGCGGCCATCAGTGTACCGATCAATGCGCCCACATGGATGAAGGCGCCGCGGCCCGAATATACTTGCGCATAGGAATAGGCCGCGGCGACAATCATGGCGAGCAGGCAGGCCGCGAGCAGGCCGGTGTTGCGGCCGATGGGCGAGCGGCACAGCAGGCTGTAGACGAGCCAGCCAGCGATGAGACTGCCAACCGAAATGGCGATGGCCTGCCATTGCTTGAGCGGCATTACATCGGCGTTGATGAGATAATTCTCGGCCTGTACGTAATAGATGACGATGAGCAGCAGAAAGCCGGTGACCCAGGTGAGATAGGCCTCCCACTTGAACCAGATCAAATCCCCGGGCAGCGCCGCGGGCGCGCTCAGGTATTTGCGCACATGATAGAAGCCGCCGCCGTGGACTTCCCAGGCCTCGCCGACGACGCCCGGCGGAAGATTGCCGCCGTTGCGCAGGGAAAAGTCCAGCGCCACGAAATAAAAGGACGTGCCGATCCAGGCGATACCGGCGATCATGTGGCCCCAGCGGATCAGCAGATTGGCCCATTCGGCGGAGAGGAGAGGGGCGGAACTGAACCACCAGGCGACTGCAAGGCTCACGAAAATGATTGGCAGTGTCCAGGCGATCTTGTCCAGTGGGTCGCCGACTTCGTGACGCACGAGGAAATGGCGGAGCGCGGCACCACCCACGACGATCAATCCCACGAGTGCCCAAGCATTCGGCGCATCGGTGATCATCGCAAAGTGGTTGCTGATCATCATCAGCAGCACGGGCAGTGTCAGATAGGTGTTGTGCAGCGAGCGCTGCTTGCCGATGGCGCTGAGGCTTGGATCGGGTGTCTCGCCCTTGATGAGGGATTCGGTGATCTTGCGCTGGTTGGGAATGATCACCATGAAGACATTGGCGGCCATGATGGTGCCCACCAACACGCCCACGTGGATGAAGGCGCCGCTGCCCTTGAAGACATGGGTGAAGATATAAGCAAAGATCAGGATCAGCGCCAGGACACAGCCCGCAAGCACGGCGGTGCTGTGGCCGAGCGGAGAGCGGCAGAGGGTGTCATAGATCAGCCAGCCAATGATAATCGAAGCGATGGAAATGGCGATGGCCTGCCATGGCGGCAGCGCCAGAATAGCGGGGTCAATCAGGTAGGCGCCGG
>JANPCA010000061.1:0-5579 GCA_031430715.1 Hyphomicrobiales bacterium
GCGCCTCGTCGTGGCCGCGCGCCACGATCTCGGCCAGCTTCTCCTCGTTCTCCACGAGGCCCTCGAGGATGTCATCGAGCAAGTCATAGGGCGGCAGCGAATCCTGATCCTTCTGGTTCTCGCGCAATTCCGCCGTGGGCGCCTTGGTGATGATGCGCTCGGGGATCACGAAGCCCTGGGTGTTGCGCCATTCGGCCAGCCGGTAGACTTCCGTCTTGTAGACGTCCTTGATCGGGTTGTAGCCGCCGTTCATGTCGCCATAGAGTGTGGCATAGCCCACCGACATTTCCGACTTGTTGCCGGTGGTCAGCACCATGGCGCCGAACTTGTTGGAGATCGCCATGAGGATCACGCCCCGCGAGCGCGACTGGAGATTTTCCTCGGTGATGCCGCTGGCGGTCCCTTCGAACAAGGGACCGAGCGCCGACAAGAAGCCCTCGACCGGTTCCTTGATCGGCACCACGTCATAGCGCACGCCCAGCAGCCTGGCGCATTCCTCAGCGTCCACAAGACTGTCGCGGCTGGTATAGGCATAGGGCAGCATCAGGCAATGGACGCGATCCTTGCCCAGCGCATCGACCGCCATGGCGGTGACCACCGCCGAATCGATGCCACCCGAAAGCCCCAGCACGACGCCGGGAAAGCAGTTCTTGTTCACATAATCGCGCAAGCCCAGCACGCAGGCCTTCCAGGTTTCTTCTTCTTTCTCCGGCAGCTTGGCGATCTCGCCCACCGTCATGCGCCAGCCATCGTTCCCGCGTTTCCACTCGGTTATCGCCACCGCCTCCTCGAACATCGGCATCTGCAGGGCGAGGCCACGATCGGCGTTAAGCACGAAGGTAGCGCCGTCGAAGACCAACTCGTCCTGCCCGCCAACCTGATTGAGATAGGCCATCGGCAGCCCCGTCTCGGTGACCCGCGCCACCACCAGGTTGAGCCGCACATCGTCCTTGTCGCGCTCGAAGGGCGAACCGTTGGGCACCAGCAGGATTTCGGCCCCCGTCTCGGCCAGGGTCTCGCAGGTCTCCTCCGTCCAGATGTCCTCGCAGATCGGAACGCCGAGGCGCACCCCCTTGAAGGAAATGGGACCAGGTGCCGGCCCCGGCTGGAACACCCGCTTCTCGTCGAACACGCCATAGTTGGGCAGGTCGAACTTGAAGCGCAGCGCCTCGATCCGGCCATGGCTAAGGAGCGCCACGGCATTGTGCAGATTTTCGCCATGGCGCCATGGCGTGCCGATCAGCACCGCGGGGCCGCTGACCGTATCCTTGGCCAAGTCCTCCACCGCCGCCTGGCAGGCCGCCACGAAGGACGGCCGCAGCACCAGATCTTCGGGCGGATAGCCGCAGATGTAGAGCTCCGGAAACAGGATCAGGTCGGCGTCCTTGGCCCGCAGGCGGGTCTCGCGCGCCTTGGCGAGATTGGCATTGATGGCGCCGAGCGTCGGGTTCAACTGGGCGAGCGCTAAAACGAGTCTGTCGGTCATGATGGCGGCGGTCATAGCCCATGCGGACCGGCCCTTCAATTGCGCGGGCGTTGACGGCTCCGCCACAATTGCGCATGACTGGCGCCATGATCCTGAAACAGCTCATCGACAATGGCGATGCCCAGTCCACCGCCATCCTGGCAGCGGACCGGACCATCCTCACCTACGGCCTCTTCGCCGCACTCATCGCGGAAACCGCGATTGCATTGCGGACCCGCGGCCTCGCCCGCAATGAAAAGCTCGCCATCGTGCTGCCCAATGGCCCGGACATGGCGGCGGCCTTCGTGGCCACCGCCTGCGCGGTGACGGCGGCGCCCTTGAACCCCGCCTACCGCGAAGACGAATTCCATTTCTATATGGATGATCTGAAAGCGCGGGCGCTGCTGGTCGAGGAGGGCAGCACGTCCCCCGCCATCGCCGCCGCCCATCGCCTGAAGTTGCCCGTGCTGACGTTGCACCCAGGCCGTGAGGCCGGCGCCTTCACGATTTCGGGTGATGCCATCGGCGGCCCCGTTACGCAAGGCTTTGCCGAAGCCGCCGACATCGCCCTCGTGCTCCACACCTCCGGCACCACCTCGCGCCCCAAGATCGTGCCGCTGACCCACACCAACCTGCTGGCCTCCGCCAACAACATCCGCACCACGCTGCGCCTCACTGAAATGGACCGCTGCCTCAACATCATGCCGCTGTTCCATATTCATGGACTGGTCGCCGCCATCCTCGCCAGCCTGTCGGCGGGCGGCTCCGTCTTTTGCACGCCGGGCTTCAACGCCTTAAAATTCTTCGGCTGGATGGAAGAGGCGAGGCCCACCTGGTACACGGCGGTGCCGACCATGCACCAGACCATCCTGTCCCGCGCCGGGCGCAACCGGGACATCATCACGGTGCATCGCTTACGCTTCATAAGATCGAGCTCCGCCTCGCTTCCCGTGCCGGTGTTCCACGCGCTTGAGAAAGACTTCGGCTGTCCGGTCATCGAGGCCTATGCCATGACCGAGAATGCCCACCAGATGACCTCGAACCAATTGCCGCCGGCCAAACGCAAACCGGGCTTCGTCGGCTGCGCGGCAGGCCCCGAGGTGGCGATCATGGCGCCCGATGGCCGCTTGCTCGACAGCGGCGAGGAGGGCGAAGTGGTCACCCGCGGCCCCAATGTCACGCCGGGCTATGAGAACAACCCCAAGGCCAATGAGGACGGCTTCGCCCACGGCTGGTTCCACACCGGCGACCAGGGCCTCATGGACGGGGACGGCTATGTGAGGATCACCGGGCGCTTGAAGGAGATCATCAACCGCGGCGGCGAGAAGGTCGCCCCCATGGAGGTCGACGACGTGCTGATGGATCATCCGGCCGTGCATCAGGCCCTCACCTTTGCCATGCCCCATGACAAGCTGGGCGAGGACGTGGCCGCCGCCGTCGTGCTGCGTGATGGCATGACGGCGACAGAGCGCGAGTTGCAGGACTTCGCCAATGCCAGGCTCGCCGCCTTCAAGGTGCCGCACCGCATCGTCATTGTGGAGGAAATTCCGAAAGGCGCCACCGGCAAGCCGCAGCGCATCGGACTGGCCAAGAAACTGGGGCTGGCATGACCAGAATCTGCATTTTCGGCGCCGGCGCCATCGGCGGCCTGATCGGCGCGCGCCTTGCCATGAAGGGCGAGGCCGATGTCTCGCTGGTTGCACGCGGCCCCCATCTCGCCGCCATGCAGGCCAACGGCCTCACCTTGAAACAGGGCGGCGAAAACTTCATCCTTCATCCCAAGGTGACGGACACGCCAGCCGAACTCGGCCCCCAGGACTTTATCATCCTGACCCTCAAGGCCCACGGCATCCCCGGTGTCATCGATCAGCTGCAACCCCTGCTTGGGCCCGATACGGCGATCCTCTTTGCCCAGAACGGCATCCCCTGGTGGTATTTCCATGGGACCGGCGGCCCGCACGAGGGCCGCACCCTGGAAAGCGTCGATCCGGGCGGCACCATATGGAAGCGGATTGGGCCGGAGCGAGCCCTTGGCACTGTCGTCTGGCAGGCTGCCGAAATCGAAGCCCCCGGCGTCATCGCCCATCACTACGGCGACCGCATGCCGATCGGCGAACCCACTGGCGAGAAGTCGGAACGTGTCACCGCCTTGAGCAAGCTGCTCACATCCGCGGGCATCAAGAGTCCGGTGCGCCCCAACCTGCGCAACGAGATATGGCTCAAGCTCTGGCAAAATCTCAGTTTTAATCCCGTCAGTGTGCTGACCAATGGCACGCTTGGCGAGCTTGGCGCCGATCCGGGCACACGCCGTGTCGTCGGCGCGATGATGGAGGAAGCCCGAGCCGTCGCCGAAACCTTCGGCATCAAATTCTTGGTCGATGTCGAGGAACGCATTGACATGACCGCCAAGGCCGGCGCCCACCGCACTTCGATGCTTCAGGATGTCGAAGCGGGCCGCCCCACGGAACTTGATGCCTTGCTCGGGGTTGTCATCGAATTGGCGGGGATTGTGGGCAAGGACACGCCAAGCTTGAAATTGGTGTATGATCTCGTCAAATACCGGAGCGGGGCCAGCTTGCTCCGGGGGCATTAGGTTAAGGAGAAGCGGCCATGCGGCTCGATAAGGAAAAACCCGACTACGGCAATGTCGAGGACCGGCGCGGTCAGGGCGGCGGTGGCGGCTTCCGGCTTCCGGGCGGCGGCGGTGGCCGCATGAACATCCCCATGGGCGGCAGGGGCGGCGGCTTCAGCATTTCGACCATCGTCCTGCTGGTGGTCATCTATTTCGCGGCGAAGCTGATATTCGGCATCGATCTGCTGCAGGTCATCAACGGTGGCGGCATCAACACCGGCGGCACCAATACGGAAATCACCCTGCCGGACGGCAATACCAATGTGACGGATGCGGGCGGCACCGGCGGCGGTGTCGACTCAACCGACGTCACCGCCGATGCCGGCAAGGAATTCGTGGCCCGCGTGCTGGGTTCGACGCGGCGCATCTGGGAAGGCGTCTTCTCCAACATGGGCCAGCAATATGAGGCGCCGAAACTGGTGCTGTTCAACGGTTTCGTCGAATCGGCCTGTGGCAATGCGCAAGCCGCCATGGGGCCATTTTACTGCCCGGGCGACAAGAAGGTCTATATCGACCTGTCCTTCTATCAGGACATGAAGACCAAGCTCGGCGCGCCCGGCGATTTCGCCCAGGCCTATGTGATCGCCCACGAGGTCGGCCATCACGTCCAGAATCTGTTGGGGATCGCCGGCAAGGTCCAGGAGGCCCGTGCACGCGCCTCGGAAACTGAAGGTAACGAACTCTCGGTGCGCATGGAACTGCAAGCCGATTGCTTCGCCGGCATCTGGGCCAAGGAGGCCGATGCCACGGCGCAAATTCTGGAGAGCGGCGACATCGAGGAGGCCTTGAACGCCGCCGCCCAGATCGGCGACGACCGTTTGCAGAAGAAGTCGCAAGGCTACGTGGTAGAGGATTCCTTCACCCACGGTACATCGGCTCAGCGCGTCAAATGGTTCAAGACCGGTTTTGCCGCGAGCGGATTGAACACCTGCAATACCTTCGCGGCCGACAATCTCTAGGGCCGCAGCGCAGACCTGCTTAGCGCTTGACGGCGCGCCACGCGAAACCCGCGGCGATCATGAGGATGGCGCCGCCCGAACCGCTGCCCGCCACCATCTGAATCATACCGCCAGCGCCCGTGCCGGTCCCCAGCGCCGCCGCAAGGACTTGATTGCCAAGCAGGCCTCCAGTCACGCCAGCGGCCGAATTGCCGAGCGCACTGAAGCTCCTGTCGGGGAACATGGCTCCCGCGGCGTTGCCGCCGGCCAGGCCGCAGAGCAGTTGAATGACGAGATCGACGAGATCCATTTGCACTCGCGTTAGGGAATGTTTACAAACTTGGACGCTGGGTCAATAAACTTTCGGAGTGCTTTATCGGACCCCGACAAATGCCCTACCGCCCAATTATTGACCGGGATCAATGCGCTTCATTGAAGTCATGCCTAAAGAACTCTCACCGGCCGCGGTCTGGCCAGGCTAAGGGACAGGTGGAGACAATGAAGATCTTGTGCGCGACCGACGGCTCCGGACATTCGGCCCACG
>JANPCA010000062.1:0-3742 GCA_031430715.1 Hyphomicrobiales bacterium
GCTTGTTGTCGGCGCTTGCACGCTTGGCGGCGGCTATCGCGTTTTCGTAGGCGACCTTTTGTTCGTCGATCAGGATGAACTCGCGGTTACCCTTCAGCATCTTGGCCAGGCTGTCGACCAGCATCTTGGAAGGGCGGATTCGGCCGTTCTCCATCTGGTAGATCAAGTTGGCGTTGTCGCCATGCTTTACGTGCTGCTTGATGAAGGTGCGCAGGCGAGCGCGCTCCTCGTCGCCACGCAGGAACAGCGGCGCCTTGGCCATGTAGTCGGCGTAGTTGCCGTGGCTGATGATGCCGTCGTCGCGATAGTTGTGCAGGTAGGCGCAGGGCCGAAGCGTGATGCCGCCTTCGTGCACGGCCTCGTTGAAGCCTTCCAGCAGCGCGGCGTAGGACCACGCCTGGTAGCTGGGATGCGCGCCCTCGCGCTCGAAGGCGCCACCGCGGCGGGCGATGATAATGCCGTCCTTGTCGCTAAGCTTCGACTCCGACCACTGCTTCAGCTCGACGATGATCAGGTTGGGGCTATTGTCCGCGGCCCGCCCGGTAAGGATGAAGTCGATGCGCTTGGACGACTGCGGAATTCCAAATTCGATGCCGACGCCCATGTCGTCGGGCATCTCGTCGTCGCGCAGCACCTTGGCCATCTGGCCCAGGGACTCGCGCCAGGAATTGGATTCGGCATGCGGCGCATAGCGGCCCGTGGACGCCAGGTAGCGCGTGGCGATGACGTCCTCGATGTCACGGTTGTCCGTGTCGCCGAGGAAGCGGGCCTTGGTGGCTTGGTAGACGATCAACGGACCGGCCTGCCGATGCGCACAGGCTAGAGTTCCGTGTACTTCTTCATGGAGCCCTTCGCCTTGTCGACGGGATACTTCTCTCCGTTGGCCTTGAGCTTGGCCCAGGACGCGGCCATCAGGTCGATGTCCAGCTTTTCAGACAGATTGAGCAGGTAGAGGAAGACGTCGGCCATTTCTGCGGCGACGGCTGCCTTCTTTTCGTCGGACAGATCGCGACTTTGGGCTTCGGTCAGCCACTGGAAGTGCTCGAGGAGTTCGGCGGCTTCGACGGAGAGGGCGGAGGCGAGGTTTTTGGGGGAGTGGAATTGGGCCCAATCGCGGGCTTCGGAAAACTGCGATAGGGCTGCCTTGAGGTCCCGCAAGTCTCCAGTCATTGGTCGCGCCTTCTCAGCCAAGTCTGACGGTTCACAGGATCATATCAGTGTCATTTCCACACAAGCGCGAGTGGAGGCTATCGGCGGAACCTGTTCTCGAGTCCAGCCTGATGTTGTACGTCGGTCTTACTGGTTAGGGCGAGCCGCTCCGCGCAAGGAGGCGGGAAGTCTCCCTGTCCGTTTCGGCTCGTGCGGCCAAACATTGCGTAGTTCGATAGTAGAGCCGGACATCCCGCAAGACCAACTTGCGCGTCATCAGCTTGCGCCGGCACAACAGCTTGGGCGCCAAAGAGTCCAACCAAATTGGAGACGCACTGACGTATCCTGGTAGGCAGGAAATCACCGCGGGCCACTCATGTCACTTGGCGCGTACTACGACGACACTATCACTGAGTTTTTGATCGCTACGCCGGACTCTGTCATTGGTGCGCTCGCCGGCGCGAGTCAGTTTCCGATGTCCTTGGAACAGCGGGATGCCTGGCGCGCGCAGATTCCCATTCTGAAGGCCGCACTCGCAGATGTGGATGGTTCGATTTTCCTGGAATTCAAGGTTCCGCGCATCGGTAGCCGAATTGACGCCGTAGTAATCTCGCGTGGAACGATCTTTGTCATCGAGTTTAAGGTCGGGGATGCTGAGTATTCAAAATCGGGGATGGATCAAGCGTGGGACTATGCGCTCGACCTGAAAAATTTCCACGAAGCCAGTCACAACGCCTTCATTTGCCCGATCTTAGTTTCGACGAGCGCACCTCCGGCTAGCACTCATGTGGCCGAGCCTCATGCCGACTACGTATTCGCCCCGCTAAAGTGCAATGCTGAAACGCTGACCTCAACTATTCATGAGGTTCAGGCCAGGTGGCGGGCGGGCTCAATCGATCCAAAGCAATGGTCAAGTTCTCCCTATAAGCCGACACCCACAATAATCGAGGCCGCTAGGGCGCTCTACTCCAGCCATTCGGTGGTTGATCTCGCTCGGAACGATGCCGGTGCAAAGAACCTCGCCACCACGGCCGCTACAATCGAGGCACTGATAGAAAGAGCTCGGGCTGAGAAATCGAAGATCATTGCCTTCGTCACGGGAGTGCCTGGGGCTGGCAAGACATTGGTCGGATTGAACACGGCCACCACTCGCTTCGACACCACTAGCGCGACTCATGCCGTGTTTCTCTCCGGCAATGGTCCGCTTGTCTCGGTACTGACCGAGGCGCTAACCAGAGATGAGTGGGCCAGACAAAAGCTGACGACCGCAAAAGCAAGAAAGGGCGAGTCGAAACAGAAAGTGAAAGCCTTCATCCAGAACGTCCATCACTTCCGGGACGCAGGCCTTGCGGACAATGGTCCGCCCAGTGACCACGTCGTGATCTTCGACGAAGCACAGCGGGCATGGGACAGGGCGATGACTGCGGACTTCATGAAGCGCAAGAAGGGCCGTCCCGGCTTCAAGCAATCCGAGCCCGAACTCCTAATTGAGTACATGGATCGCCACGACTGGGCAGTAATTGTCTGCCTGGTGGGCGGCGGGCAAGAGATCAATCGAGGCGAAGGAGGAATCTCGGAGTGGCTAGATGCGCTGTGCAATCAATTCCTGGATTGGCAAGTTTATGTTTCGCCCCATCTCTCGGACTCGGAGTTCGCGGCAGGTGACGCAATGGACAGGGTCCGGGTTCGAGGTAACTTCCATCCAGACGAGCGGTTGCATCTCTCAGTGTCCATGCGCTCCTTTCGGGCCGAGAGTGTCTCAGCGTTTGTGAAGAGTGTTCTGGATTGCGAAACGCAGGTTGCCCGCGAATCGCTTGCCGCTATTTCAAGCCGCTATCCGATTGCAATCACTCGTGATCTGGACATTGCCAAAGCGTGGATTCGCGCGAAGGCTCGCGGAAGTGAAAGGTATGGTCTGGTGGCGACTTCCGGCGCGCTTCGGCTCAAGCCACATGCAGTAGACGTGCGGGTCCCGATCGATCCGATTCACTGGTTTTTGAACGAAGCGGACGATGTCCGGTCGAGCTACTACCTTGAGGACGCGGCGACTGAGTTTCAGGTTCAAGGACTCGAGCTAGACTGGGTCTGCGTGAACTGGGATGCGGATCTCCGGTACACAGACTCGTCGTGGAACTATCACTCCTTCGTAGGAAGCAAATGGTCGAACGTCAATCTTGAGGCAAGGCGACGGTATTTGCGGAACGCGTATCGCGTACTTTTGACGAGAGCCCGACAGGGCATGGTGATCTTCATCCCTCCTGGAGATTCTAAGGACCCCACTAGAGATCCCGCATACTACGATTCGACGTATCGTTACCTGAGGTCCCTGGGAATTCAGCCACTCGACTCTTAGGAGTCAAAGGTTCTAATCAACGCGGCATAGCCCAACGCTTGCGATAATGCTTGCATGCTCCCAGACGCCCCAGCCACCTCCCGCAACCGCGACCCCATCCTCACGGTCCTGCGCACCCACTTCGCGTCGCGCCGCCGCGTCCTCGAAATCGGCAGCGGCACCGGCCAACACGCCGTCCACTTCGCCGCCGCCATGCCGCACCTGCACTGGCAAACCGCCGACCTGGCGGACAACCACCCC
>JANPCA010000063.1:0-4366 GCA_031430715.1 Hyphomicrobiales bacterium
GCACTTGCGGCACCACCCCCTCCACCGCGGTTCCCGCGGTCCCCCTCCCCCATGCGTTCCGCATGAGGGAGGACAAGAAGGCACAAGCGGACGGTCCAAACGGATTTGGTCTTATGGTCTGCCGGCTTCTCTCGCATCCACCACGTGAAGCCAAGCGTCGATCGCCCTGGTGCTTTCGGGCTCGTCGAGAAACGGCACATGGCCGCGGTCCATGACCGTCACGGCCACGAGGGTTGGAAGGCGGGCCTGCATCTCGGCGACCGTCTCGGCGCTGAGTAAGTCCGAATGTTCGCCGCGCAGCACCAGAGCCGGAACCTCTGCCAACAGGTCGAGCAGGCCCCACAGCTCCGGAAGTTTTCCAGCCGCGATCTCCCCGGCATTCGGAAACGTTTCGGCCAATCGCACATCATAGTCGACGCGCGGCACGCCGTTCACGTCGCGGAAAACGCGCCGCGCGAAGGCCATCCAGCCGTCTTCGGACAATCCCGGAAAGCCGGGGTTGGTTGCTTTCATCGCCACCACCGCCTGATCCCAGCCGGAGAATTGCGGGTCCAGCCCAAGATAACTCCGTATACGGAGCAGTCCCGTCTTGTCGATGCGCGGGCCGATGTCGTTCAGCGCGATGCCCGCCAGCCGCTCGGGGGCTTTCGCCGCCATCACCATGGCCACGATGCCGCCGCGCGACGTGCCCAGCACCGCGGCGCGCGTTAATCCCAAGTGATCGAGCAGCGCCAGCGTATCGCTGAGTTCCACGTCTGGCCGGTAGGTCAGGGGATCGGCGGCCCGGCCCGATTGCCCGCGGCCCCGGAAGTCCGGGCAGATCACCCGCCTCGCGGCACTGAGGCGCGGCGCGGCCGTCTCGAAATCCTTTGAATTGCGGGTGAGACCCGGAAGGCAGACGAGTGGCGTCAAGCCGCCCTCGGACGGCCCATAGTCCCGCGCATAAAGCCGCACACCGTCCGCCGGCCCGATGAAGACCTCGGTGAAACTCTCACCCATCATTCGCAGGTGGAAATGATTTCGGCGATCGTCCCCGCGCCGCAATTGTCGGCAGCGGCGGCGGCGGCCTCGGTCGTGGCCACGCTGATCGGATCGCTGGAGGAGCCCCGCGCCAGATCGGCGGTCATCGGCCTGACTGTCTTGGGCGCCAGCCGCGAGCGGTAGATGTGCAGGTTCTGCAACACCTTCTGCACATATTGCCGGGTTTCCTGGAAGGGAATGGATTCGACCCAGTCGACCGAGTCAGCCTCGCCGGCGCGCAGATCGCCGTATTCCGCCACCCATTCGCGCGACCGCCGGGGGCCTGCGTTATAGGCGACCAGCGTCAGCACATAGGAACCGCCGAAATTGTCGATGAGATCGCCAAGATGGGCGGCACCGAGCTTGACGTTATAGGACGGATCGCCGGTCAGCATGCCGTTGGCATATTTGACGCCATAGCGCTTGGCGATGAGCTTCGCCGTCGACGGCATGATCTGCATGAGGCCCTGGGCGCCCACCTTGCTGCCCGCCGCCGGGTTGAACTCGCTTTCCTGCCGTGACAGGGCGAAGACCAGTGCCTTCTCGACGGGCCGTCCCATCTGTTTCCAATCGGGAAGTGCCCGCACCGGATAACCCCAGCTGTCGATGTCGATGTTGCGCTGGGCCGCCGCCTTGGCGAGGCGCACCGCCATGGTGGCGCCGCCCTCGCTCCAGGCGATGTCGGCCACTGCGTTCATCTCGTCCACCGTGTCGAAGCGGTTGGCGAAGGCCCACAGGAACATATAGAGTTCGTTGCGGGCGCCGGCCTTGGCGACCATCTTGAAGGCGCGGACCACCTCGTCCTTGTCGATCTTGGCGCGTGCCACGGGCGAGGCTTCACCGCTTTCGATCTCTTCCGGCACATTGCCAAGCCCGATCTTCTCGCGCGCCAACTGGCCGTAGTAAACCGTCGAATATTGCGCCGCCTCGCGGTAGGCGGACTTCGCTTCGTCCTTGCGCTTCAAGGCTTCAAGCGCCCGCCCCGACCAATAGCCGGCGCGGGCCTTCTCGGTGCGCGACTGCGCCAGTTGCATGAGCTTGCCGAAATGCTTCAGCGCCGTGTCCTGATCCTTCAGGTAGCGCAAGGCGATCCAGCCAGCGAGGAACTCGCCCTCGATGGCTTCCTCGCCCTTGGGCATGCCATGGGCCCTGGCGATCTGGTAGGCCGCCTTGGCGCTGGCGCGCGCCTTGATGCCGATCGAGTGCCGGGCCACGATGCGGCGCTCGATCCACCAGGCGGACGCATCGCCCATCTGCGCGGCATCGCCGGGCACCGCCGCCAGCACCGCCCGGGCTTTCGAATAGCTCTCCTTCTTGCGGTAGAAATTGGTCAGCGCGTATTTCATGCCCGCCTGTTCGCGCATGGCCGAGGGCAGCGCCGCATAGGCCTTGTCGGCACCCGCCTCGCCGCGCAACAGTTTCTGGGCCACGGCGGCGGCTTTCTGATAGTCGCCCGGCAGCCGTTTGGCGGCCCGGATGGCGGCATTGGATTCCTGGGCATAGACCAGGCGCCACATGCGATTCTTGTGGTCCTCGGGGCCCAGCAGCGAGCCGAATTCGCTGCCTGCGGACTTTTCCAGATCGGCGCCGATCCCGGCGTCGTACCAGACCTTCTGCACATATTTGCGTGCCGTTTCATTGTCGCCATTGGCGGTGAGCGCGCGGGCCAGCGCCAGCGACCCCTGCGCCGTCACCGGCTGGCGCTTGGCGAAATGCGTGAGGATCAGTTGAGTGTCGTCCTGGTTGACATAGAGCGAGCGCTCGGCGCGTTTGAGCAAGGATTCGGCGAGCGGCCACTTGGGTGCTTGCTCGACGAAATCCATGATGCGCTGGTAACCGGCATCGTTGGGATGATCGCGCAAGTAGATGAGTTCGACCAGTTTGATCGCCGCCTGATCGCCCGAGCGCTGCGCCATGTGGCCCGCTTCGGTGAAATCGCCCTTGAACGCCAGCTTGACGGCCTCGACCGCCGTGCCCGAAACGCTTGGTTCCGCCTGAACCGCACCGGTCGGCGAAAACAGGGCCGGAGAGGCGGCCGCCGCGGTGGCGGCGAGGGCCAGGAGACTGACGCGAAGTAGGCGGGCGAGGGGCATGGTCATCCAACTGTTAGCGCAAAGCCCCGCTACCGTCCAATCAAGCCCTTGTTGTGGCCTTTCGAGGAGAGCAGGGTGCTTGCCGCTCGGAAGGCAAACGTCTATGGTGCAGCGCCGCGCGAGGGCTGGCGGTTCAGCCCGCGCAATCTATTCCCGTCATGGTTTCCAAGTTATTACCGGAGAATCGCAAGTGTCGTTCAGAGGTTCGTTTCCAGCGCTCATCACCCCCATGAAGAACGGTGAAGTGGACGAGCCCGCCTTCCGCAAATTCGTGCAATGGCAGATCACCGAGGGCAGCCACGGGCTGGTTCCGGTCGGTACCACCGGGGAAAGCCCGACGCTGAGCCCGCAAGAGCACAAGCGCGTCATCGAAATCTGCATCGCCGAAGCGGATGGCCGCGTGCCGGTGATTGCCGGAACCGGCTCCAACAGCACGGCGGAAGCGATCGACTACACCGTCCACGCCAAGGAAGCGGGTGCCGATGCGGCACTTATCGTCGTGCCCTATTATAACAGGCCGACCCAGGATGGCATCTATGCCCATTTCAAGGCCATCGCGGACGCCGTCGACATCCCCATCTTCGTCTACAATGTGCCGGGCCGCACGGTGGCCAATATCTCGGTCGAAACTCTGGCCCGGCTTGCCGCGGACTGCCCCAACATCATCGGCACCAAGGATGCCTCGGCCGACCTCACCCGGCCATCCCGCCAGCGTCTGATGTCGGGCACTGATTTCATCCAGCTCTCGGGCGAGGACGGCACGGCCCTGGGCTTCAACGCCCATGGCGGCACGGGCTGCATTTCGGTGACCGCCAATGTCGCGCCGAGGCTCTGCGCCGAATTCCAGGAGGCCACCTTGCGCGGCGACTATGCCGAGGCGCTCAAGCTGCAGGACCGGCTGATGCCGCTGCATCACGCCATGTTCGTGGAGTCGAGCCCGGGGCCGGTGAAATATGCCGCCAGCCTCATCGGCCTGTGCGAGCCCGAGGCGCGGCTGCCCCTGGTGCCGGTGATCGATTCGACCAGGAAGGCGGTGCGCGAGGCGATGATTCACGCTGGGCTGTTGAACTGACATGTCGTCGAAGGCCGGCGGCGCGAAAGCGTCGCGCAAGCAAGAGGGTATCAAGGTTATCTCCGATAACCGCCGGGCCCGCTACGACTACGAACTCATGCAGGTCTTCGAGGCGGGTCTTGAGCTGAAAGGTTCGGAAGTCAAGTCGCTGCGCGTCGGCCACACCAATCTGGCCGAGGCC
>JANPCA010000064.1:0-7100 GCA_031430715.1 Hyphomicrobiales bacterium
ATCCAAGACCCGTCATGCCAGCGAAGGCTGGCATCCCGCTTCCTTTGGTTCAATTCGGGAAAAGCTCTTAAGTGTTGGTGCGCCCTACGGGAGTCGAACCCGTCTTTACAACGTGAAAGGCTGTCGTCCTAACCGATAGACGAAGGGCGCCCGTGGCTTGAAAGCGTGGCCTCTATAGGGAGGTTCGGGTGGCTTGGCAAGAGCCTGAAGGCTAGATGTCGAGCCCCTCCTCGCTCACAAAGGCGGCCCGTTCCGAGATGAATTTGAAGCGCTCCTCGGGCTTGTTGCCCATGAGCTGTTCCACCGACTTCGCCGTCGCCGCACGCATGACGTCCTCGAGTGTCACCCGCAGCAGCAGGCGCTTTTTCGGGTCCATGGTGGTTTCCTTGAGCTGGGGCGCGGTCATTTCGCCCAGGCCCTTGAAGCGGCTGATTTCCACCTTGTCTCTCCCGCTCATTTCGCCATTGAGCAACTCTTCCTTGTGGGCGTCGTTGCGCGCATAGGCGACCTTGGGGCCTTGCGCCAGTTTGTAGAGCGGCGGCACGGCGAGATAGAGGTGGCCGTCGTCGATGAGCTTCGGCATCTGGCGGTAGAAGAAGGTCATCAGCAATGAGGCGATATGGGCGCCGTCGACGTCGGCGTCGGTCATGATGATGATCTTGTCGTAGCGCAGGTCTGCCTCGCGATAAGACGCGCCCGTCCCTGCCCCCAAGGCCTGCTCCAGATCGGACAATTGCTGGTTGGAGGACAGCTTGTCCTTGGTGGCGGAAGCCACGTTGAGGATCTTGCCGCGCAATGGCAGCACGGCCTGAGTCTCGCGGTTCCTCGCCTGTTTGGCGGAGCCGCCGGCCGAATCGCCCTCGACGATGAACAGTTCGGAACCCTGCAACTGGTTGGCGGCGCAATCGGCGAGCTTGCCGGGCAGGCGCAGCTTGCGCACCGCCGTCTTGCGCCCCACTTCCCTTTCCTGGCGGCGGCGGATGCGCTCCTCGGCGCGGTCGGTGATGAAGTTGAGGAGCCGGTCGGCCTGGGCCGGGTGGCCGGTCAGCCAATGGTCGAAATGATCGCGCACCGCGTTCTCGACGATGCGCATGGCCTCGAGTGTGGCCAACTTGTCCTTGGTCTGGCCCTGGAACTCGGGCTCGCGGATGAACACCGACAAGAGCGCCCCCGAGGCGGTCATCACATCGTCGGCGGTGATGACCGAAGCGCGTTTGTTTTGCGAGAGTTCGGCGTAATTCCTCAGTGACCGGGTGAGCGCGGTGCGCAGGCCCTGCTCGTGGGTTCCGCCGTCGGGTGTCGGGATGGTGTTGCAATAGGATGACGAAAATCCGTCCTCGCCGCCGAACCAGGCCACCGCCCATTCGACCGTGCCGTGGCCGCCTTCTTTTTCGAGGCGGCCTGCGAAGATTTCATCGACCACGCGCTGCAACCCGTCGATGCGCTCGGTCAGGAAATCCTTCAGGCCGCCGGGGAAATGCAGAACCGCCTTCTCCGGCGTGTCCTTGTCCTTGATGAGTGAGGGAGCGCAAGCCCAGCGGATTTCGACGCCGCCGAACAGATAGGATTTGGAACGCGACATCCGGTAGAGGCGGGCGGCCAGGAATGTGGTGTTGCCCTTGCCGAAAATCTGCTCGTCCGGGTGAAAGGAGACCTTGGTGCCGCGCCGGTTCTGCACCTTGCCCAGGGTTTCGAGCCGGGTCACCGGTTTGCCGCGGCGGAATTCCTGTTTGTAGAGGGTCTGGGCGCGGGCCACCTCGACGATCACATGGTCTGAGAGCGCATTCACCACCGACACACCGACGCCGTGCAACCCGCCGCTCGTCTCATAGGCTCCTGAGTCGAATTTGCCGCCCGAATGGAGCGTCGTCATGATCACTTCAAGCGCCGACTTATCTTTGAACTTGGGATGCGGATCGACCGGGATGCCGCGGCCATTGTCGATCACCGTCAGATAGCCATCTGCCCCATAGCTGACGTCGATCCAGGTGGCATGGCCCGCCACCGCCTCGTCCATGGCATTGTCGAGCACTTCGGCGAAGAGATGATGCAGGGCCTTCTCGTCGGTGCCGCCGATATACATGCCGGGACGGCGGCGCACCGGCTCGAGGCCTTCCAGCACCTCGATGTCGGCCGCCGTATAGCTCTCCTCGCCGCGCAGGCGGGCCGGTCCCTTGGGCTGCGGCTTGGGCGCCACCGGCAGGTTTTCGAAAAGATCATTCGTCTTGGTCGATGCTTTGGCCATGGTTCCACACTTCCGAATCGGCATGGAGCACTATGCCGGAAATGTGGACAAATCCAGAACTTCATTGCCTTCAAATGGCCCCCGGAAGGCCCAGCTTGTGACATGACCCGTTCCTAGCTTCTCCGCTGGGACGGCAGCTCTGACAACAGGAGATCATGTAAAATGAAACCTCATGTCCTCATAGCGGCGGCACTTGCCCTCGCAGCCTTTTCGCCGGCGGCGATGGCTTTGACCCTCACCAACGTGGACGACACCGCCTACTCGATTGTCGTGACCATGAAAGACGGCAAGACCCAGACCATCGACCTGGCGGCCAAGGGCTCTGCCGACGTCGATTGCACGGCGGGCTGCGAACTCGCCCTCAACGACCAGAAGATGATGGCCGACGGCGCCGTCTCGGCGCTCAGGGTCGAACAAGGCAAGTTCGTGCAATAGGGATGGCGGCGGGTTCCCCAGGTCTGGGAACCCGCCGTTTTCACGCGGCCTTGACTTTCGGCCAGCGCTATTGCCCAGTCCGGCCATGCCCGCACCCGTCGGCATCGAGAACCGCCCCTTCTGGGCCCGCATCCTGAGCCTGTTCTGTTTGGCGGAAATCGGGCTAGGCCTGAGCTTCCCCGCCACCGGCGTCAGCTGGATCGGAGGGGACGAGAACGGACTTATCGGCGCGTTGATGGGCCGGTTCCGGGCCGGAGAAAACTGACGCAGCCGGATGCCGTCTCGCCCGAAACTTCGCCGGATGCTTGACTTTTGAGCAATACGGATGTTTCCTCCCAGACAACAAAGTTACTCCGCAGCAAACGACTCAATTGGGGCGGGCCAGCACGCGGCGGGGATAAGAAGCGGGCCTGCGGGAGGGAAACCAAATGTCCGACCTCAATCAGAGGATTGAGGCCATGTACCGTGCTGACGTGCGCGGTGCCTGGGCCTTCGTGGCGGTCCTGTGGATCGCCGTCCTCTTTGTTCTCTTCATGTCATGGCCGCATATTCCCGACGCCGGGGTGCGCATTGTGTCGCTGCTGGCGGCGGCAGCGGTCCTGATCTTCAACACGGCCTCGATCGCCGCCATGGTCAGGAATTACGCCGCCGACAAGGACTTCATCTACGGCCTCGATCTCAAGATGCTCGATGAATCCCGCCGGAACATGGGCTGAGGGAAGCGACAATGGCAAAAAAATATATCCCCCCCGAACAGTCCAAGGCGATGCAGTGGTTTGACATCATTTGCGTCGTTGCCGCGATCTTCCTGGCGCTGTGGCTGCCGCTGCAGGCCGGATGGGCCGGTGTATCCAGGGCCATCGTGAAAATCGAAAACCCAACCTGGGAAGCTCTTGGTCAGACCCCCGTGCAGGTGGAACAGTGGGTGAAACTCGGCTACGCCGATGCCGCCGCCGCCCATGACATCATCCAGAACAAGTTCGACTACACCATCGACTGGCTGCAGCTCGTCATCATGGCCGCCGTGCTCATCGGCTACTTCGTCTTCCTCTTCCGGGCCTCCGACAAGGAGTACCGTGAAGTGATCGACGAAAAGTTCAACGGCAAGTGAGGCGCCAATCATGTGGATGACACTCATCAACATCGGCTGGGCGCTCTCGGCCCTGCTGGTCCTATGGATGGTCTATGACTGGTTCAAGACCGACACCACCCACTCGGAAGCCATGCTGACCTCTTCCCGCGAGGGCGAGATCGAAGCCGCTTCCGAAAAACACAAGCTCTGAGGAGGCAACAATGGCAAAAGCTGCTGCGGCCTCTTCGGCCCCCATACAAAAAGTCTCGCTGCTGCGCGTTCTGGGTCCCGCCCATGTCTGGGCGCTGGGCGTCGGCATCGTGCTGGTCGGCGAATATACCGGCTGGAACTTCGCCGCCGACAAGGGCGGCACGCTCGCCGCCCTCATCATCTGCTGGGTGGTCGGCCTGCTCTATACCGCCGTCGCCATGATCGATTCGGAAGTGACCTCGACTGTCGCCGCCGCCGGCGGCCAATATGCCCAGGCCAAGCACATCGTCGGGCCGCTCATGGCCTTCAACGTGGCGCTCTACCTGGTCTTTGCCTACACGATGCTCGAGGTATCGAACGCCATCCTGATCGCCGATACCATCAAGTCCTATGCCGGCGAAGGCTTCGGCGACTGGCACTACAAGGGCGCCATCGCCACGGTCATCGTGGTGCTTGCCGCGCTGAACTATCGCGGCGTGCTGATGACGCTGAATGTCAATTTCGTCATCACGGCAATCGCCTACCTCGCCATCATCGTGCTGTTCTTCTCGGTGCAGCCGTGGAGCCAGGGCGCGGTGCTGAAGCTCGGCGAGATGGTGACGCCGGAAAATGCCCTCCCCTATGGCTGGATCGGGGTGATCGCCGGCTTCCACTGGGGCATTTGGTATTATCTCGGCATCGAAGGCACCACCCAGGCGGCGGAAGAAGTGCGCTCGCCCGCTCGGTCCCTGCCCTATGGCACCATGGCCGGCATGATCACCCTGCTCATCGGCGCCTCGCTCACCTGGTACATCTGCGCCTCGCTGATGCCGTGGCAATATCTCGGCTTTACTTACTATCCCCTGCTTGACGCCGGCAAGCTGACCGGCAGCAAGACGTTGGAGACGATGATGTTCATCGCCACCATCCTGGCCGCTGTCGCTTCCGCCAACGGCTGCATCAACGACGCGGCACGCGCCTGGTTCTCGCTCGGCCGCGACCGCTACCTGCCGACCTGGTTCTCGGCGGTGCATCCCAAGTACCGCACACCTTACCGCTCGATCCTGTTCCTGCTGCCGATCGCCTTGGCCTTCGCCTTCATCGCCAACCTCGGCCAGGCCATCACCTTCTCGATCCTGTCGGGCGTGCTGCACTACACGTTCATGAGCGTCAACATCATCATGTTCCGCAACAAGTGGCCGTTGGGATCGATCCGGCGCGGTTATACCCACCCGTTCCATCCGCTGCCGGCGATTGTGCTGTTCGTCCTCTGCGTGATCACCTTCTTCGCGATCTTCCTAGGCTATGGCGCCCAGCTCACCGCCATGGTGGTGTTCTACATCATCATGTCGCTGTGGTTCCATTTCTACCGCTACCAGTATGTGCGCCGCGGCGACCAGTTCACCATGCCGTGGCCGAAACCCAAGGGCTATTGAGGGTCCTCAACAATACCATTGTGGCCCGCCCCCGAGGCGGGCCATTCCTTTGAAGCATCATGTGGCAGCAGATCCTCGGCATCATCGCGGCATTAGGACTGGCGGCCCTTCTGGCCCGGCAGTTTCTCCATACCATGGCCAGGCAGAAGGCTGCCCCCCATCTCTTCTTCGAGGACGCCAAGGCGGTGCTCGATGAACCACGGATATCCTCCGGCCCGGCGGCAGGCACTTATCAACTCACCGGACACTACAAGGGCCATGCAGTCCAGGTGAAGGCCATCACCGACACGCTGGCGGTGCGCAAGTTGCCAAGCCTGTGGCTGATGGTCACCATCCCCGAGAGCCTTCCGCTCACTGCCATTTTCGATCTGATGATGCGGCCGGCCGGCCCCACGACGTTTTCCAACTTCGATGCACTTCCCTTCACGGTGGAGCGGCCAGCCGATTTCCCGGAGCATGGCGTGCTCAGAACCGATGATCCCGATCACCTGTTGCCAGGCCATGTCGTGGCACCGCATCTCGCGGCCTTTTTCGGTCCCGGGCCCAAGGAACTGCTGATCACGCCCAGCGGCATCCGCATCGTGACACTCATCGCCGAGGCGGACCGCGCCCGCTACGGGGTTTTCCGGCAGGCCGACTTCGGCGGCGCCGCACTCGATGCAACAACTCTCATCGGCCATCTCGACCGGCTTCTGGCCTTGCGCGAGGCAATCGAAATCTGGCATTCCGAAACATCATGACATCACAACCGCGCCATCCCTATGCCGTCCTCGCCGCAGCGCTCCTGCTGCCGGGCGCGGGCCATGTCCTGCAGGGCAAGCCGCAACGCGGACTGATGTTTCTGTTCTTCACCATCATCCTGGGCTGGGTGAGCCTGCGTATGATGCCGGAAGGCGCCAGCTTCTTCGCCCGTCATGTGGGTGGCATTTTCATCTATGGCCTGTCGGTCATCGATGCCTACAAGAGCGCGCGGGTGAATTGGGAAAAATGGAAGTTCACGGGGGACAAGCCCCCGCCGTAACGTACCCCGTTGCTATGGCCTCCACCAGTTCCCCGATACCGTCAGCATCACCTGCAGCCTGATGCTGTCGCCGTAGTAATCCGTGGTGATCGCGAAATCACCGCCGGTGATCGAATCCCACAGGCTGTTGAGCCAGGCCTGACCGGCAGGTCCGCCCAGCATAGCCACCACCGCAAAGGGCGCCGTGAACGGCAGGTCGGAGAAGTTGACGAAGGCCTGGCCGTTGACACCATTGCGCACAAAGTAGCCGGCCTTGATGCGCGATGGATCGCCGGACGTCTTGGCTCTGATCCATGCGGTCTGGCGGCGCAACGGCGCCAGCATTGATGAATTGCCTTCGACAATATGCGACATGGCCAAACGCCATGGCGTGCGGCAGGCATTGTAGGAATAATCGCCATCATGGCGGGACTCGAGAACCTTGCCGGTCACCGGCACGAAATTGGCGCCGGACTTGATCATGAAATCCGGCATGAGACCGGTACTTTCGCTGCCATTGGCAAACTGAAAATTGACGACCGCCGCGATCTTCGCATGGATAGCGCGCCACAGCGCGGCATTGGCCGTATCGGCCCTGGCGAAGGCCAGCAGGTGCCCGGTCATGAAGTCCGAAGGCCGTGTCAGGTTGCCGTCGGCGCCGGTGGCCCAGTCGCCGAGTTTCAATGTTTTCGACGTCCTGTTGAGCTCATGGTCAAGAATGCC
>JANPCA010000065.1:0-5706 GCA_031430715.1 Hyphomicrobiales bacterium
CTCACCGGTTCCAATCTGCGGCCGCATATTGCGATTGGCTGCTCGGGAAAAATTACAACAGGTTTTGACATGGCGCGAGCCCTGGCGCTGGGTGCCGACTGGTGCAATGCGGCGCGCGGTTTCATGTTTGCGGTCGGCTGCATCCAGGCGCAGCAGTGCCATACCGGCCATTGTCCGACTGGCGTTACCACCCAGGACCCGATGCGGCAGCGCGCCATCGTGGTGCCTGACAAGGCCCAAAGGGTGGCGAACTTCCACCGCGAAACCATCCGGGCCATGGCCGAACTGATCGCCGCGGCGGGTCTCGAAACGCCTAAGGATCTGAGCCCGCACCACTTCATGCGCCGCGCCGCCGCTGACCGCGTCGTCACCTTCGCCGAACAGTATCACATTCTGGCGCCCGGCGAATTGCTGACCGGCGGCGGCAAGCCCATCCACGACTCCTGGGCACTGGCCAGAAGTAACTCGTTTTCACCAGCGGCCCCCCTCACGCGGGCCGCCGAATAGGTGTAGTGATCGCCACCAGTCACGGAGGAAGTCATGCGCGCACTGGTCAAAGCCGAACGGTCCGAAGGCCTCGTCATGCGCGATGAGCCGAGCCCACGGATCGGCCCCGACGACATCCTCATCAAGGTCGCCAAGACCGGCATCTGCGGCACCGACCTGCACATCTGGAAATGGGACGCATGGGCCGAGAAGACCATCCCGGTACCGATGGTGGTGGGTCACGAATTTGCCGGCATCGTCACCGAGATCGGCAGCCATGTGCGCACCGTGGCCGTCGGCGACCGCGTCTCGGGCGAGGGCCACCTGATCGGCATGAAGAGCCGCATGGCCAGGGCAGGGCACTTCCATCTCGATCCCGAAACCAAGGGCATCGGCGTCAACCTGCCAGGTGCCTTTGCCGAATACCTGAAGATTCCGGCCTTCAATGCCATTCATTTGCCAGAGGAAGTGGACGACGAGATCGGCGCCATCCTCGATCCCCTGGGCAACGCGGTGCATACGGCACTCTCCTTCGACCTGGTCGGCGAAGACGTCCTGATCACCGGGGCTGGGCCGATCGGCATCATGGCCGCCAGCGTCTGCCGCCATGTCGGGGCGCGCCACATCGTGGTGACAGATATCAACGACTACCGTCTCGACCTGTGCAATCAGGTGACCGATGCGGTGACCGTGAATGTGTCGAAGGAAGACCTGAAATCGGTGATGCAGCGCATTGGCATGCGCGAGGGCTTCGACATCGGGCTGGAAATGTCGGGCGCGCCACGCGCCTTCGACCAGATGGTCGATCACATGATCATGGGCGGCAAGATCGCCATGCTCGGCATTCCGTCTGGCCCGACGACGGTCGACTGGAACCGCGTGATCTTCAAGTCGCTGACCATCAAGGGCATCTACGGCCGCGAAATGTTCGAGACCTGGTACAAGATGATCGCAATGCTGCAATCGGGCCTCGACGTGAGGAAGGTCATCACCCATCGCATGAAGGCGGCGGATTACGCGCAAGGCTTCGCCTTGATGAAGCAGGGAAGCTGCGGCAAGGTGGTGCTGGATTGGGGATGAAATCTCACGAGCATGGGCAAATATTTCCTCCACGGCTGGAAACCGGCCGGGTTGAGATTGCGCAATTGATATCATCAGCGATGCCGTATTTCGGCACGACCCGATAGACGAGGTTCTTCTTGACAGTTTCCGCCAGTGCACTCACATTCCCAGCCGCAGCGGGGGCGACGCTTCGTGCCGATCAAGGTTCGCGAGATGATTCGTATTCTCGAACAGGATGGCTGGTATTTGGTTGCCTTCGAAGGCAGCCATCGGCACTTCAAGCATGATCTGAAGAAAGGCTGGGTCACCGTGCCCGGGAAGCTCGGCAGCGATTGGCGCGCCGGCACCGAGAACAGCTTCCTCCGGCAAGTCGAGTTGAGGGAGAAGTGAAATGCACTACGCGGTGGTGATCGAAAGCGGCGGCAGCAATTTTTCCGCCTGCGTTCCGGACTTGCCCGGCTGCGCCGCCGCCGGCGGCACCCTCGACGAAGTCAAAACCGAAATCCGCGACGCCATCCGCTTTCATATCAAGATGATGAAAGCGGACGGATTGGAAGTGCCCGGACCCACGAGCTATGCGGCAAACGTGGAGGTGGGAAAAGAACTGGAGTTGAATGCACTGTCACCGTAATTCACCGTAATTCTGTCGCCGTAATTCTGAGTTTCCCATCTTCGGAAAGGAGGTTCGCCATGGCTGCCTGGGAGCATCTGTACAGCTGGAACGCCGATGTGTACTACCGCTATCGCAAATACGTCATATCCAAAGCCAAGGGCCTCGAAAAAGACAAGAGGGACTGTGCCGATTTGTCGATCTCACTCCTCATCGACTTTGCCAAGGACCTCAAGCTTTGCCTCACGTTCAGCGACGCCACGGGCGGAATATACATCTCCAAAGCCAAGGGCCTCATCCAGCCGACGAACAAAGGGGGCTGGGAATTGGACGACGACATCACCTGGAGCAACAAGGAGGAGTTCGCCGAAGCCGTGCTGGGGAGGACCAGCGCCTGGGATCTGGCCAAACACAACTCCAGGGTCAACCAATACGGACCGACGCCCGGCGACCTGATGCTCAGGGCGAAAAAGGGGTGGACTGGCCCTTTTACTTACCCCGAGAGTCACGCCGCCCTTGTCTTCGGAGGCTACTTGCCGGGCCAGCTCGCGGACCCCGAGTACAAGGACGTGAAGGGCTATCCGAACTTTCCGGGCGGCGACGCCGCCATGGCGGCCAAGGATAAGACCCGCTATTTCCGCGGAGACGTCGACGCCAACGGCGTGACGATCGCCCGCGAGCCGAAGCCGCCCTTCGACAAGGATGTCCATTTCAATTACCTGAATTCCCGCGGCGACGCCAAGCGCAATGCCGAGTTGATCTACTTCGCCAACGCGCGTCAGATCCGCGACGAAGGGTTCGATTTCTACGAGTACTCGCTTGCGGTCACCGACAACTGGCCGGACTTCAAAGGCGATGGGGTGCCGCCGTTCCGCACGCACAAGTATCGGGAGCAGCGCTAGGCCTGCGGGAACCGCCCCGCTGGGGTTACGGTGACGGGTTACGGTGACGGTGCATTTAATTGCAAGTGGGGGTTACGGTGACGGTGCATTTAATTGCAAGTGGTTTTCTGGAATTTCGGTGACAGTGCGCCTAGAATTACGGTGACAGAATTACGGAATTACGGTGGAATTACGGTGAATTACGGTGACAGTGCATACAATTACTGTGATGGAATTACTATGATGGCGCTATAGTTAATTCAATGCACTGTCACCGTAATCCCATGGTGCGGATGTTATCTTGATGGAACAGCGGAGCAGCAGTTAAATGCACTGTCACCGCAATTATAATTATAGTTACAACAAAAGTTGCGCCCCTGCTACGCTTTGCAAGATCGGGCTACTTTACGATACCCACATAGGCATTGTTGCCGCGAAGCTCGCTAAACCTCTTGGATTTGTATCCATGGCCCTCCATCGGGTCGAACACGCTGAAATAGTCCGGCGAGGGATCGCCCACTCCGTAGACAACGTAAGTGTGCCCCATATCCCCGCCATGCTGTGCCATCAGCAGGAAGTGGCCATTGCCCTTGAGCATCCTCAGTGCGTAGTCAAAGGTGAAATCGTTCACGGCGATGGTATCGATGCGTATGCCGAGCTGGCTGAAAACTTCCTTCATGCCGCCCTTCTGGGCGTCCGGGCTGTTCGGTTGGCCCTCGGGCAGCGAGCCGTCATCGTTCAGGTATCCGCCGAAGCGCACTTTCAGGTCATCCACCGATTCGTTGCCACGCTGCTTCACGCGCCGCAAAGACGAGGCTCCCGCCGCCCAGCAAAACAGGGCCGTCTGGTAGATTTCAGGAGGTTTGTTCAGAACAATCTTGGGGTAAGCTTTTTCGACAGGATAAAAGCCTGTGAAGTAGCTGGACTTGTAGTAGGTCCGCGTGCCCTTGGCGGTAATGGGCCGGGTCCAGGACTCGATCGTTCCACTTTCGCGCCAACTCAAGTTGATCAGTCCCGCAGTTGCCGTCCAATTGCCCAGGCCTTTCTCGGCACTTCTGGTATCTCTCCACGACACTGCGCCACCGGGCGCAAATTCATAGACCCACACCCAATTGAGAACCTTCACATCCCAGGCGCCGATTAGCAGGTCGAGGTCAGTGGCCATTGACGTTACGCTCTCGTTTGAACGGATGCTGGATGCTGGATTCGGGATTTCGGCGACCGTGCACTTAATTCAATGACATCAGCGGGATTTCATTGAAACCTAGAATCTGCGGTATTTGGAACCAATACCAGTGGACCAAGGGATTGACAAGTCCGGATGGCGTGCCAGTGCTCGTGAAGAGTCAAACACAGAAACCTTTGGCATAAATGCTCGGCCGGGGACAATGCACCGGGGTGCCGGAGCGCTGCCGGGATGCCTTGCCATCCTGTGGGAGGAAGGTTAGGGAGGGACTGAACCCAAGCTCGAGTCCCATCCCATGTTGTCCGCCTATGGTACCGAAAAAGGCTGCCTGATCGAATTCGCGGCTTCCGCCATGGCCGCCGTGCTGCCCGATACCATCTGGCTCGACATGGTGGAACCCACCGACGCGGAAGAGGCGGCCGTCGAGGCGGCCCTGGGCATCGATATTCCGACCCGCGAGGAATTGGCCGAGATCGAGGCGTCTTCCCGCCTCTACCAGGAGGACGGCGCCGCCTTCATGACGGCGAACCTCATCCGCCGCGGTGACAACGACCAGCCGGAATCCTCACCTGTGACCTTCATCATCAAGGATAACACCTTGATTACCATCAGGTATCATCATCCGCAGGCGTTCCCGGCCTATGTCAAGCGGGCGATGAAGCCGCAGACTACGGCGATGACCGGCTGGGGCGTGCTGATCTCGCTCCTCGAAGCGGTGGTCGACCGGGCCGCCGATCATCTTGAGCGCGTCGGCCAGATTGTCGATGACACTTCCAAGAAGACCTTCGGCTCGGGCCGCGCCCTGGGTGGCCAGAAGCGCACCCCCCGCCGCAGGGGCGTCAACTTGCAGGAGCTGATCGAGAACATCGGCGAGGAGGGCGACTTCACCTCCAAGATGCGCGAAAGCCTGGTCTCCATCGGCCGTGTCGTCGCCTTTATGACCGCTCTCGTCGACCAGATGAAGCAGACCCGCGAGGTGAAGGACAACCGCGCCCGCATCCGCATTTTGCAGCGCGACATCGTCTCGCTCACCGATCACGCGACGTTCTTGAATGGCAAGATCAGCTTCCTGCTTGACGCCGTGCTGGGCCTGATCTCGATCGAGCAGAACGGCATCATCAAGATCTTCTCGGTGGCCGCCGTGGTCTTCCTGCCGCCCACACTTGTCGCCTCGATCTACGGCATGAACTTCGATGTCATGCCGGAACTCAAATGGGTCTTCGGCTATCCCTTCGCCATCGGCCTGATGATCCTCTCGGCGATTCTGCCCTTCGTTTATTTCAAGCGGAAGGGCTGGCTTTAGTGCGAATTGCATTCTGCTTCAGCAATTCACCCCATCGCGTCATGTATGGACGGCCTCCGCTTGGCAAGGGTTTTGGCGCCTGGTGGCTTGGACGTGGAGCAGTCATGTATACGGCCTCTTTGTTTGCGATACTCGGATCGCGGGCCCAGATGTGACGTGACGAGCCGGTTCCAATCAT
>JANPCA010000066.1:0-3124 GCA_031430715.1 Hyphomicrobiales bacterium
TATAGCTTCTGTTTAGAACTTATTTTAAAATAAAAATAATATCCCCTTTTTCCGTCATGCCCGCGCTGGGTGCCATCCCGCTACGTCCTTCACACCGGAAAAGCAGCGCCCAACTTGCGCTGTGGTGACAACCGCGTCACGCAATCACCCCCGCCTGCTGCAGTTTGAATTGCAGCAGGTCGCGGTCGAACGGCATCATCAGGATTTCGGCCGCACCCTCGAGGATTGACTGGCCGAACAGGTCCGTATCGGCGGTCTCGGCATAGAGAAAGACCACGGGCGGCTTGCCGTGTGAACAGAACTGCAGGCGTTTCACCAGGTCCTGGGGGGCGACACCCGATGCGCCCGCCGACAGCATGACGACCTCCGGCGAATTGTCATTGCAATATTGCAGCGCATCGGCGGCGGCGGAAAAAACCGTCTCCAGCCCAAGCCCGCCGAGCAGCTGTTCCAGCCGCCGCCGCTCCGAACTGTCTCCGTCAATCAGCAGACATTTGGTCATGTCCACATTTCCTTCCAGCTTCATTCGTCAGCCAGTCCCTGCCTTGGCGTTATTCGACTCCTGCGCGCCGCGCGGTTAACGACCCGTTAACGGTCTTTTCCACAGCTTTTCAACAGATGTTAAGATGTTAAAATATCACAGGAAAAGTGACTTATCCACTGGTTTATCAACAATGGCGGAATTGCGGCGTTCCCGCCCCGTTCACGACTCGCACCGCGACTCACATACAAGTCTCTACAATCCTGGGATGTATGCAGAACGTTCCAGCAACTATGCGGGGCGGCGCATGCGCCAGGCTTCGGTCACCGTGGCGTATTCGCTATAACCCAGCCTGGCGATGGGTTTCATGGCGGCGGTGTCGACTCTTCCGTCCGCGATGAACCGGTCATCGATATGGATGCCCACTACCCGGCCGATGACCAGATAATTGTCGCCGCCGCCCTGATTGTCGGGGAGGTGGATCACCTGGAACACCCGGCATTCGAGGCAGACGGGGCTTTCCTTGACGCGCGGCGCATCGATCAGCTGGCACGGCGCCTTGGCAAGGCCTGCCAGTTCGAATTCGTCAACGCCGCGCGCCACGGTGGCGGAGGATGCATTCATCTGTTCGCGGAGCGCCAAGGTGGCGAGATTGACCGCGAACACCCCCGAGGCGGCCGCATTGGCGTGCGAATCCTTGAGCCGGTTCGCGGCACCCGAGCCGAACACGACATAATGCGGGTTTTCCGCAACCGCGTTGAAAAAGCTGTAGGGCGCCAGATTGGCGGCACCATCCGGCCCCAGCGACGAAATCCAGCCGATGGGCCGGGGTGCCACGATGGCCTTGAACGGATCGTTCTGAAATCCGTGGTCGTTTTTCACCGCATCGTAGAACATCTCAAAGGCCCCGCAGCAGCTGAGGAAGGTCGGCCACGCTGGCGATGGTGTAATCGGCCAGATGGGCGATGTCGCCGTGGGCGGCGTTGCCGCTCAAGACCGCGATGGCCAGCCCCGCGCCGCCATTGCGGGCTTCCTCCATGTCATGGGAATTATCGCCCACCATGGCGATTGCCGATGGCGGCAGGCCGGTGACCTCCGCAAAGCGCCGGACCATGTCGCCCGACGGCTTGGCCACCGCCACCGTGTCGGCGGCGATGATGTCCTCGAAATGCGCGATGACGCCGATATGGGTCATGTGGTTCTTCGCCGAGACATGGCTGTCGTTAGTGGCAACGCCGAGCTTCATCCCCATGGCGCGAAGTTCGCTGAAGATCGGCTCGAGTGGCATCAGGGGCTTCAGCGACTGGCGCACCATCGGCGCATAGTCGTGATCGAGAACGCGGATTTTCTCGGCCACGCCGCGCTCGTCGAGGCCCGGCCACCACACTTCGATCAACTGCCGCGTCGTGCCGGCCGCCAGCGTCGACCCGCTGCGGAACTGTCCGGTGGCCTGGTCGTAGCCCGCCTTTTCCATCAGCGCCTCGGCACCCTCCGCATCGGTGCCGAAGAGGTCGGCGAGCATTTGCCGGTAGATCGGCACCCAGGTGCCGTTGACATCGATCAGCGTGCCGTCCTTGTCGAACAGGACTCCCTGGATTTTCATGGCGAGGTCCAGCGCGTCAGGAGGCCCATCGGGTCGGGCCGCGGACGGTCTTCAAGCGGCGCCATGGCCGTGCCGAGATAAATAATACCGGACACTTTCTCATGGGATGCGAGACCCATCACCTTGGCGATGCCTTCGTCATAGGCCACCCAATCGGTATTCCATTGGCAGCCCACGCCCAGCGCCGTGGCCGCGAACAAGATGGTCTGGCACACGGCACCCGATGACAGCTGCTGCTCCCAGAGTGGAATCTTGGGGTGCGCGGCTGCCGCCGAAACCACCGCCAGCACGGTTGGCGCCCTGAGGAACAGATTTCCCACGAAGGCCAGCGCTTCGGCGCCATGCTCGGGATGAAGCTCGGCCCAGCGGCCCTTAAGGGCCACACCGAAAGCGGCGCGCGCCTCGCCCTCCCACAGGATGAAACGCCATGGCGTCAGCTTGCCGTGATCCGGCACGCGCACCGCGCAGCGAAGAATTTCCGCCAGTTGCGCAGCGGTCGGGCCGGGCGCACCCATGGCCTTGACCGAGGCCGACTTGCGCGACTGGAGCAGCGCCAGAACCGAAGACGTATCGTTGAGATGTTGCATGATGCGCCGCAATCTGGCGATTGCCCGGCTAAAAGGCAATGGCGACAATTGCAACGCCACCGTTAACCATTCATTAATCATTGCGTTGCGAATGCGGCGGGCTCCGTGGTTCTCTTGATCCCGCCGGTACCGCATGACCGGCACAAAACGTGCATTAAGGGTACGATGAGTTTGAACAACCACAGCACCCGTATCGAAGCAAACCGCCATCACCAGCGCGGCCGCCAGGCCACCGCCGTGGTGGCGGTTCTTTTTTTCGTGATCATCGTGACCATCCTCGGGCCCACCATCGCCCATTCGGCGCCAACGCCGACGATCGAACTCTCAAATGCGCCCGCCCCCGCCGAGGACGGCCTCGGTGCATCCGCCAATCCCAGCCACGACGTCGCCATCGAGATGGTAGCGCCTGGCCGCGAGGGCCTCGAACTCTCCGCCCGCCTGACCGATGAGGGC
>JANPCA010000067.1:0-1845 GCA_031430715.1 Hyphomicrobiales bacterium
GGCTTCTGCATCCTTACGCTCGATGCCGATACGAGCATCTGGTTCATCGGCGTCGCGCCGAACCAGCTGACCGCAGGCGATTTCATTTTCGGCGGTGGGTGACCTCGTCGAGCCGCGCCTCCCCTGCAGTCAACGCGGTCACGTCGCCGCGCCGGACGCGCAGGGGGCAAGGGCGGCCACCACCCGGGAGACACTGAGGCGCAAAAACTGGCCTCGGGGACGCTTGTCGGCTAGTCGTCCTTTGGGGCTGTCTTACGTGGGACAGCGGGGTTTCGGGGGACGACCATGCCGACGTTCAATGCCACCACCGGACAGGACACGGTCATCGGCACCGGTGGCGCCGACACATTCGACCTCGCCTCCGGTTCAATCATTCAGGCGGGCGATAGCTTCGACGGCGGCGCGGGGCAGGACACACTGCTGTTCGCCAACACAACCGGCTTTGATGTATGGGATTTCCGAACTGCCAGCCTGACGGGCTTCGAGGCCATTTCCTTCGACGGCATCGAAGACGGAGAACTGTACGCGATATTTTCGGCGGCGCATGTCACTGCGGGCCTGTCCGGCACGTTGCAGGTGAGCGGCTCGGTAACGCCGTTCACCTTTGACACCATCCAGATTGTGCTCGCCGCACCGGGCGCGTTGTCCGTCGCGGGCTGGACATTCACGAACTGGAATTCCTTCGACTCGGTCGAACTCTACGGCTCGACCAGCGCGGACACCCTCACGGCGGCGCCGGTCGCAACGCGACTGATTGGTGGATCCGGCGATGACACACTCGTCGGCGGCGCGGGCGCCGATCGTTTGCAGGGAGACGCCGGCGCCGACACGATGACAGGCGGTGCAGGAAGCGACACCTACACCGTGGGCGACCCCGGCGACATCGTGATCGAACAGGCAAACGGCGGCGCCGATGACCGCGTCGTCCTGTCTATGTCGACACCCTACCTCATGCCCGCGAACGTGGAGAGTTTGAGCGCGACAAGCGCGCTTTCCACCATTGAGCTCAATGCAATGGGCAACGAACTTGACAACACGATCACCGGGGGCCTCGGCCGCGATGGCCTGTTCGGTGGCTGGGGCGCAGACCACTTGGCCGGTGGCGGCGGCATCGATGCCCTGTACGGTGGCTTGGGCGCCGACCACCTGGCTGGAGGCGACGACAACGACTTCCTTTACGGCTTTGACCTCCCAAGCGACCTCGACCCTGCTGTCGATACGATGGACGGGGGCGCGGGCGACGACAGTCTTACCGGCGATTTCGGAGACGTTTATATCGGCGGCGGCGGAACGGACGCAGCCGAACTGCGGGGCGCTCCGCTGACGCTCGACCTGCGCGGATTGACCGTCACGAGCGGAATCATATCGGGTGGATTGCCTGGAGGCGGCTCACTGAGCGGTATCGAACGATTAGCCATCACCATGGGCCCGGGAGCCGTTTTTTTTCAAGGATCGGAGGGCGCCGAATGGGTTTTGGCCGTGCAGACGTTCGACAATCCTCTGGCGAGTCGCCTTGAGGGAAACGGCGGCGACGACAGTCTTAATACCGGCAACGGCAATGACGAGTTGTTCGGAGGAGCTGGAGACGATTTTCTCAACAGCAATGTAGGCGACGATCTTCTGGATGGCGGCCCCGGCCAGGATTTGATGTACGGAGGCCCTGGAAACGATACATACCGTGTCGGCTTCACCAATTTCTCGGACCTGATTTTCGAGGATGCCGACGCAGGCACCGACACCGCCGAGGTCCAAGATGGTGTCAATTTCTTTCAGTTGGGCTCGAATGTTGAAAATCTCACCTATCTTGGGTTCAGCGCATTGCAAGGGCTGGGCAATGATCTTGAC
>JANPCA010000068.1:0-4842 GCA_031430715.1 Hyphomicrobiales bacterium
GGTCTTTTCAAGCCCGTTGGTACCTTTTGCTGGTACCTTTTTGGGCAAGGGTCGATTTGCCAAAAAATCAGAGACTCCTGCACATTTGAATTTGAGCCCGCAGCGGTACTCTGCATGCGGCAACCTTGACCGAACGCGTGAGTCAAGCCTGGATTGCCATAGCTACTGTTGCGGCGGCCCGTGATCCATCCACATCAACGAGAAATTTGCCAGGACAACGCCGTTCAATGGGCGCATCGCACGAGGGTTCCTGACCGCCAGCACGATCTCGGCGGCCATCGCAAATCGCCTTCCAGGCCCGGGCACGATCTATATGTCGCAAAGCCTGCGCTTTGTGGCCCCCTGCGGAGATAGCATGGGCATCGATCTCATCTGTTCCTGGCTATTTGACTTCGAAGGTCGGCTTGAACCATGCGGGAGCGAGACTACCGGCGATATCGAGACGCTGGAGAACGGATAGGTCAACGATCCTGATGGCAGGTCCCGCATGACGAACTTCAAGTGATCCCTCCAGCGCCCGCACGGCTTGATCGATGGCGATCTTGCCCTGCATGACCGGTGAATCGGTTGGCGCCGCCAGAACCTTGCCGCGCTTGATTGCCCGGTAGGTGCCGTGGGTGAAATAGTCCGATAGAACTCCGATCTTGCCGGTCAGTCCCTTGGCGCGCAGCAGACTGACCGCTGCGTCCGCCGTGACAGCACTGCCAATGATGTAGTCGATATCGGGATGCTCCTCGAGTACCTCCTCGAGCAGCAGCAATTGCACCTCGAATCCTGTGTCGCCCCACTTCACCGCGGCGATGTTGGCCGAACTCCTGGCGATTGCAGGCTGAAATCCTTCCTCCACGAACTTCACCCAGCCTGCTCCGCGCGGCCCCGGAAACCAGGCGACCTTCACGGGTGGACTGCCCAATGGGTGGAGGGTGGAGAAGTATTCGCCGATGGCGGCCCCCATGGTGACCCAGGATACGCCTGACTTGGCGGTGATGCCCGTGCTGTCGATGTCGTTCACCGCCGCGATCACCGGCATTTTCGCCGAGAGTTCGCGGATCATGGGCGTCAGTCCGTCAAAGGATACCGTGCCGACGATGAGAGCGTCTGCCGACTTTGTGCATTCGGCGATCTGCGCTTTCTGGCGTTCGAGATTGGGATAACCGCCCGCCTCGACAACGCGCAGCGAAACGCCAATACGCCGGGCATGTTCCACCATGCCGTAGTTGACTGAGAGCCAGTAAGAATCCTTGAGATGCGGATAGGACGCGCAGATTCGCCAATGCCTCATCGCCTTGACCAGTGGCCGATAGTCCAGCGTGTGGAGAGCACCTTTGTAGTCGAAAGGTGGCGTCCATGTATCGACAGGCCAGACGTCCACGGCGCCGGCCGGCCCCGCGGACAGCCGCAACAGCAGGAACGCAGTCAGCCAGAATCTTTTCATGTTGTGTGGTTCCCAATGGCACGCATCGCTGTATCATCGAGTCTAGCGGGTATTTGTTCCGCAACAAGAGCCTCAAGGGAACGGCAATGCTGTCGAAGTTCGGAATAGGCGCGCGATTGTTCCTGGCGTTTCTGGGCATCACGGCACTGTCGCTGTCGTCTGGAGTGGCGGGCTGGCTGATATTGCGCGACATTTCTTCGGCCCAGTTGCGCATCAACAGCGACGCCTTGCCCGCCGTTGCAGCGGCCCAGCGCACCGCCGAAACCAGCGGGCGGCTGGTCGCCGCCGCACACGCCCTCACCGCCTCACGAGATGAGGTTTCGCGGGCCCAACAGGAGAATGAATTGCAATGGGTTGCTGCCGAGATCCGGAGCTCGGTCGCCGATCCAAGGCTTTCGAAGCTCGACAGCGTCTTATCGGCCAAGCTCGACAAAACCGTCGATGCCTTGGTGTCGAACCTTTCGGCGCAGAACCGGCTGGTGAAGGAACGGCTGCAGCTGCAGCGCAGTTTTGCTGAGCGCGCCGAGCACACCATCGCCGCGGCAACAGCCATCGTCGATCTCTCGGAGACACTCGTGTCGAACGCCTCGGCGGGCGCGTCCGCCGTTGTCTCCAATCTTTACAGCCTCATCGACGATCCAGCGCGGCATCTGGAGGCCTATGACGCGCTCGACCGCCTGATCGAGCAGGACATCTATCTGCTCGACCGCATGTGGGAACTGCGCCTCAGGAGTTCGCAGATCGGGTTGCTCACCAACCGGCTGACCCGGGCGATTGACCCTGGCGAAGTGATGGAAATCTCCGGTGGCTTCGAGGAACATCTGCGCGTCGTCAAACGCCGTGTCGCCAGCATCGACGATCCGGTGCGGCGCCAGCAAGCGGCAGGACTCCTCGGCACGCTGCAACTGGCATCGGGCAATGCCCCGGTCAGCGCAAGTCTCTTTGGCGACCGCCTCCGTCTCCTTGCGATCGGCGAGCACCTTCAGAAGGTGGCGGAAGATAACCGCAATCTTTCGGCTGAAGTCAGTCAGGTGGCGCAGATGATGCTGCGCAACTCGCAGGCCTTCGCGCGCGATACGTCGGCCAAGGCCGAGAGCGCGGTCAATGCCGGACTTTATCTGCTGATTGTCACTTCGCTTATTGCGGTTACGATTTCCGGTCTCATCGTCTGGCTTTATGTCGAGCGCGGCATCGTGCGCCGCCTCGAATCCCTGACCGGCGCGATGCAGCGCCTGACCGATGGCGACCTATCGGTCGAAGTGACAGCGGAGGGGATGCCCGAGCTTAAGGCCCTTTCATCGGCAGTGGTGGCCTTTCGCGATGAGTCCCAGCAGCGCCGGACGCTGGAGATCGAACGCGAGCGGACCAATGAGGAACTCCGCCGGCACCGCGAAGAATTGCAGGAGTTGGTGAATGAGCGCACCGGGCAATTGCAACAGGAAGTGAAGCGCCATACCGAAGCCCGCGAACGCGCCGAGACGGCAAGCCGCGTCAAGTCGGATTTCCTCGCCACCATGAGCCACGAAATTCGCACGCCGATGACCGGCATGCTCGGAATGCTGCGCATTCTGAAGGATGCGCAGCTCACGGCCGCGCAACGCAAGCAGCTGGCCACGGCCGCCAATTCGGGCGAAGCGCTGCTCGGTATCCTCAACAGCATCCTCGATTATTCCAAAATCGAATCGGGCAAGATCAGTGCCGACCCGGTGGATTTCGATCTGCGTGAAATGTTGAACGGGGTGGTCGCGCTGATGCGTCCCCCGGCACGCGAAAAGCGCCTCGAGCTGACCTTGGTCATTGATCAGGACGTGGCGCCATTGCATCGCGGCGACGCAGGCAAACTGCGCCAGATCGTGTTCAATCTGGTGAGCAATGCCATCAAGTTCACGCTCGAGGGTTTGGTAATGGTTGAGGTGAAGCCTGCGCAAATCCTGGCAGCCGGACAGACCATCCGCATCGCGGTGAACGACACCGGCATTGGCATACCGGTAGAGGAGCAGGGTCACATCTTCGAATCCTTTGCCCAAACCGATGCTTCCATCACCCGCCGCTACGGTGGCACTGGTCTCGGCCTTTCGATCTCACGTGGTCTCGCGGACGCAATAGGCGGTACGCTCTCGGTGCAATCGGAAGCGGGAAATGGTAGCACCTTCACTCTTGAATTTTACCTGCCGGCTGCCACGGCGGCTGTGCAAGCGGCGCCCGTCAAGCTGCGGCGAAAGAAGCAAAGGTCCCTGAACGTCCTGGTGGTTGAAGACGATGAGGCGACAAGGCTCGTGGCCTCACAGTTTCTTGCGGGACTGGGCCACCGGGTTGTGGCGGTCGAAGATGGCTACCGCGGCGTTTCGGCCTTTGCTGTCGAGCGGCCCGACCTGGTGCTCATGGATATCAGCCTGCCCGGCCTCGACGGCATCGCGACCGCCGAGAAGATGCGGGCGGCGGCAGATGGGCGGCGGCTGGCGATCATTGCCATGTCGGCGCATGTCTTCAAGACGGAGATCGATCGCTATCTGGCAGCCGGAATGGATGCCTATGTCGCCAAGCCCCTGACTCCCGAGGCGCTTGGCCGGGCGATTGACCAGGCTCTGGCAACGCGGAGTTCAACACCTGCCGCAGGCCACGCCGACGCCAAGTTATTGCAGGACGATCTCGGCGCCCTCGGGCAAGATGCCGTGCTGAAGATTCTCGCGGTCGTCGAACAAACTCTCCCGAAGCGCTTTGCCGACATGCGCGCCGCCCTCAAGTCAGGCGATTTCGAGGCCTTGGCGAGACTTGCGCATGTGACCTACAGTTCGGCGGCGGCGGCCGGATTTGTGCGGCTGTGCGACGCGGTGTCGGGCCTGGAGACGGCGGCTCGCGGCGGCAGCGTTGCGGCAAACCGGACGCTGATCGGACGTTGTGAGCTCCTTTACGCCGCGGCGATGACCGAAGCCCGGGCACTTGTTCAGGGACCTCAGACCGAGCGCCTCAAGGGTGCTGCAAAGAAGTAGCCCTCGCCGTGCGATGTCAAGATGATGCGCGGATGGCGGGAATCGTCGCCGAGCTTCTGGCGCAGTCTGCGGATCACCACATCGACCGTGCGGTCGGACGGATCCCAGTCGCGGTGGGCGACCTCATGCAACAGGCGGTCGCGTGACAGCACCTTGCCGGGATTTGATGCGAGCAGGGACAGGGCCTTGAACTCGGCTCTGGTCAGATCGATGAAGTCGCCCCTGCTGTCCAAAAGGGTGCGGTTGCCGGGATCGAGCGTCCAGCCCAGGAACGTGCGAACCGGTCCGTTGTTGCCGGACACCGCCGCCCGGCGCACGCGGCGCAGCAGGTTCTTCACCCGGGCAAGCAGTTCCCGCTGATCAAAGGGTTTGGTCACATAGTCGTCGGCACCGATCTCAAGCCCGACGATGCGATCC
>JANPCA010000069.1:0-1948 GCA_031430715.1 Hyphomicrobiales bacterium
CGAACTCGCCGAACTGCTCTATGCCATCACGGGCAGACCCTCGGCGTCCGTCAATTTCGAGCGCGGGCTGACCATCGAGAAGGTCATCCACGCCTTCGTCCGATCCGCCAAGGCGGGAACGTGGACCGATATCGGCTGAAGCGCGCAACTGTCATTCGGCCTTAAGCCGCCGCCGCATCCCTCTCCATGGCGCGGCGCAAGTCCACCACATCCAAATCGTCAACCAGGTCCACGTCACCGTAGCGGACGGCGCTGTCCTTCGGCACCGCCCGTTTCAGGCGCGCGTTATGGGCCAGTCCGATGGGCAGCGCTCCCAGCGCCAGGCTCTTGGCCGCCGGAATGGCGTTGGCCCAGACCGTATAGCCGCCCTCGCCGTCGAGCCGCTCGCCGGGCTTCAGGTCGCGCTTGGCGGTAGCCACGGCATCGCCGCGGAATTCCTTAGGGGTTCCGGTCGGCTCGCCGCGCAACACCGCCGACAGCACGCTGACGCTGGTTTCCAAGCCGATCATGTGAAACGGGCGCCACATGGAGCCGTACCAGCCCGACGGATCGGTCAGCAGGCCATATTGCTTGAAACAGGCCCGCGCATACTCGTCTTGCGCCTTGAAGGTCACGAACACGCCATAGCGGATGCTGTTGAAGACTTCGCGCCCGTCCGGCTCCTGGCTGGCGGCGATGTCGACCAGCCCGCTGCGCGCCATGCGCCCGCCATCGGCGGCGGGGCGGAACACGCGCGCCAGATCGTGAACGCCCGCCGGCGGAAAGGCCAGGCCGTCATCCGGACAGTCAAGCCCGGTGCCGTTGGCAACCGCCGCCATTTCGATGGCCGCCTTGGTGCCATCGGTAAATGAATTGTACATTTTCGGATTGAAGTCGCCCTTGGCCACCTCCTCCGTCGTCCAGCCGAAGAAGCCCCAGACGGTGTCGGGCGTCGAATAGCGGTAGCGCGGCTCGTAGTTCATGCCCTTGCCGGCGCTGGTCAGTTCGAAGCCGCAGGCCCTGACCCAGTCGACGAGCTCGCAGATGATGGCCGGCTGGTCGCCATAGGCCATCGAATAGACGACCCCCTTGGCGCGCGACGGAAGCGTGCGGTGAAGTCGAGTTCGGCGAGATCGAACTCAGCACGGAGGTACTGCCATGACGCCACCGATTGTTCGCGAGCATGGCGGCGTGTGGGTCGTCCGCGACGATCTCTTTGCCGGCGGTACGAAGGCGCGGTTCATGCCGGTGCTGTTCGAAGGCGCCGAGGAAGCGGTCTATGCGAGTCCCGCCGAAATAGGCGCGCAAACGGCCCTGGCGACGGTCGCGCGGCAATTCGGAAGGGGTGCGACGATATTCGTTGCCAAGCGCGCGTGACCTCAGGCCGGTTCGCCCAACGCCCGCATGCGCATCCAGGGCTATACCGATACGGTCAAGGCCAACGCGAAGTTCAATCTCGTGGCCAGCCAGCCGGGCGACTGGGACCGTCTGAAGGCCCTGAACGCCACTTCGAACATCCTGCGCCAGTATGACGATCTGGCCGGCGTCTATGCCAACAATGACGGCATGGCGCTGGGCGTTTACGAGGCGGTGAAGGCGGCGGGCAAGGAAGCGCAGGTCGCGGTGGTCGGCACCGACGGCATCCGCAAGGCCAAGAAGTCGATCGCCGACGGCGAGATGAAGGCGACCGTCGCCGTGGTCATCCTCGCGGTGCTTGCCGACCAGCTTACCCGCAAGCAGCGCTAGACATGACCGCGCTGGCCTCGATTCCCTTCGTCGATTCTCACCAGCACTTTCAGGATACCGAGGCCCACACTTGGCCGTTGCCCTAGTGCCGCGAGTCATAGAAACTGCGGGTACAGTCTTTTGAGTTTAACGCGGGCGTCGGCAGTTGTGAATTGCCAATCGGCTTTTGCATAATATTTGTTGCGGTTTTCCTGCCAGGCGGCGATTTCGCTGGTCAGTGTTT
>JANPCA010000070.1:0-7329 GCA_031430715.1 Hyphomicrobiales bacterium
CGCAGTCCGCCTTGCGGCCGAGGCCGCGGGCGACGCTGACGATATCGGCCCAGTCATGGTCGCGGCCGGTTTGGAGTTCGGCGTTCACCTGGGGGCGCTGGAAGACAACGCAGGCCTCGACCTGGTGGGCGGCGATGTCGAGGGCCTGATCGAGGAGGGGCTTGTAGGCGATGACGCGGTTGGGCTCGAGGCCGCAGGAGGCGGTGAGAATGGCGCGCGGCTTCGCGTCATTGATGCGGGTGGCGAGTTCCGGGGCAGCGAAGCCGCCGAAGACCACCGAGTGGATGGCGCCCAATCGGGCGCAGGCCAGCATGGCGATCAGGGCCTCAGGGATCATCGGCATATAGAGGATGACGCGGTCGCCCTTCCTGACGCCTAAGTTCTCCAGCGCGGCGGCAAGCGTCGCCACCTCGTCCAGCAGTTGGGCGTAGGTCAAGGTGGACTTGGTGCCGGTCATGGGGCTGTCGTAGATGACCGCCAGCCGCTCGCCATGGCCGGCCTGCACGTGGCGGTCGACGGCGTTCCAGCAGGTGTTGCATTCCGCCCCCACGAACCAGCGGTCAAGCCCGTCCACCCGGGCCTGGACCTCGTCCCAGGGCCTCACCCAGTCGATGTCCTTTGCCGCATCGGCCCAAAAGGCTTCCGGCTCTTGTCTCCAGCGGGCATAGACGTCGTGATAGCGGCTCATGGGCGGACCTCTTGCGGCAGCCATCGCTTATCGGGTGCCGCGGGGGAGAATGGCAAGGGGCTTGGGGCTCATCAATTCGTTGGCACCGCGGTCTGGACAAAGCGCGATCCGGCCTTCAGCCAATCTTAAGCACGCTCTGCCAAGGTTCGCGTGGCCAAATTGCACACCCGGCAGGAGCCTGACGCATGAGCTATGTGGAGACCGCCGTTCCCTCGCGTGGCTATCGGGCGCTTTCGCTATTGCTGATGTCTTTCCGCGTGCAATGGTTCTTCTTCGTGATCCCGGCGGTCTATCTGTTTACGAATTGGCTGATGCTGTCCAGGCTCGAAAGCTACCGCGAGGCGCCGGTGATGGCGGTGCTGATGGGGCTGTTAAGCTTCACGCTGCCGGTCGGCCTCATCGTCATGCTGGTGTTGCGGCTCACGCAATATGTGCTGATCGAGAAGCCGGAAAGCCCGCTCAAGGCGCTGGTGGGCGATGTGGCGTCGCTCGTCACACGACCGGCGCTCATCATCAACGCGCTCCCCGTTTTCGCCGCCATGATCTTCTTCAACAAGGCGATGTTCGAGTTGAAGCCGGCCATTCCCAAGATCGCGCCGTTTTCGTGGGACGTTGCTTTCATGGAATGGGACCGGGCGCTGCATCTGGGCTTCGACCCCTGGGTGCTGCTGCAGCCAATCCTCGGCCATGATATCGTCACCTTCGCCATCAACATCGCCTATAATTTCTGGTTCGTGGCGCTGTTCGGCGCCTGGTTCTGGATCGGCTTCATGCGCCAGGCCAGCGAACTCCGGGCGCGGTTTTTCCTGTCCTACATGTTCGCCTGGTGGATCGGCGGCGGTTTGCTGGCGGTTTTGTTTTCATCCGCGGGGCCAGTCTATTTTGATGAACTCGGCCTCTCGCCCAATCCCTATACCGGCCTCTTTGCTTACTTGAACGATGCCAACACGCGCATTCCCCTGTGGTTCCTGGAAACCCAGCAATTGCTGTGGGACGGCTACACCGGCAAGACGGCGGCACTCGGCATCTCGGCGATGCCGTCCATGCACAATGCCTCCGCCGCCCTCTTCGCGCTGGCCTTCTTCCAGGTGAACCGCAAGATCGGCTGGTTCTTCACGCTCTATGCGGCGGTGATCCTGGTGGGCTCGGTGCATCTCGGCTGGCACTATGCCATCGACGGCTATGCCGGCATCGCGATTGCCTTCCTGAGTTGGTGGGCGGCGGGGCCGATTGCCCGGTGGGTCACCGGCACCGCGGCGGCGAAACGCTACAACGAGGGACTGGCCGCGCTTTAATTGAAGGCCATGGTGGGGTAAGACGGACTTCCTCCAAGAGGTGCCCATGTCCGTCTATGACCACGACCTCGACAAGAACCCCGCCAATTACCAGCCGCTGACGCCGCTGTCGTTCTTGGTGCGTTCGGCGGCTGTCTATCCCGAGCACATAGCGATTATCCATGGGCGGAAACGGGTCACCTACGCGGAATTCTATTCGCGCTGCCGCCAGCTCGGTTCGGCCCTGGCCAAGGCCGGAATTCACAAGGGCGACACGGTGTCGGTGCTGCTTGCCAATACGCCGCCGATGCTCGAATGCCATTATGGCGTGCCGATGACGGGGGGCGTCCTCAACACGCTGAACACCAGGCTCGATGCCGCCACCATCGCCTTTTCGCTCGCCCATGCTGAGGCGAAAATGCTGATCGTCGACACGGAATTCTCCAAGCTCGCCAGGGTTGCGCTGGCGCTGATGGATGCCCCGCATCCCATCGTCATCGATTACGCCGACCCGGAATTCGCGGTGGAGTGTGAGCGTATCGGCTCCATTGACTACGAGCATTTCCTCGGCAGCGGTGACGCCGAATTTGACTGGCCGTGGCCCGCCGACGAGTGGGAGGCGATCGCCCTCAACTATACCAGCGGCACCACGGGGAACCCCAAGGGTGTGGTCTATCACCATCGCGGCGCTTACCTTTTGGGGCAGGGCAATGTGCTGACCGCAAACATGCCCAAGCACCCGGTTTACTTATGGACGCTGCCGATGTTCCATTGCAACGGCTGGTGTTTCCCCTGGTCGATCTCGGTCGTTGGCGGCACCCATGTGACCCTGCGCTGGGTGCGTTCGAAGCCGATCTGGGAGGCGCTCTCCGAACACAAGGTGACGCATCTGTGCGGCGCGCCCATCGTCATGTCGACGATCCTCAATGCGCCGCAAGAGGAAAAAAAGCCTTTGACCCAGAAGGTCGAATTCTTCACCGCCGCCGCACCGCCGCCCGAGACGGTGCTCGCCGCCATGGCGGAGCAGGGCTTCAACGTCACCCATCTCTATGGCCTCACCGAAACCTATGGGCCAGCCGTGGTCAACGACTGGAAGGCCGATTGGGACATGCTCGACGCCGGGCCCCGCGCCGCCAGGAAGGCGCGGCAGGGGGTGCGTTATCACGCGCTTGAAGACTTGACGGTCATGGACCCCGAGACCAAGCGGACGGTGCCCGCGGACGGCGAGACCATGGGCGAGGTGATGTTCCGCGGCAATGTGGTGATGAAGGGCTATCTCAAGAACCCGAAGGCAACGGACGAGGCCTTCGCGGGCGGCTGGTTCCATTCGGGCGACTTGGGGGTGCTCCATCCCGATGGCTATATCCAACTCAAGGACCGCTCCAAGGACATCATCATTTCGGGCGGCGAAAATATCTCGTCGATTGAGGTCGAGGAAATCCTCTACAGGCATCCGGCCATCCAGGCCGCCGCCGTGGTGGCCAAGCCCGACGCGACATGGGGCGAGAGCCCTTGCGCCTTCGTCGAATTGAAGCCCGGCCGCGGCGCCACGGCGGAAGACATCATCGAATGGTGCCGCCAGGGACTGGCGCGCTACAAGGTGCCGAAACTCGTGGTCTTCGCGGAATTGCCCAAGACCAGCACGGGGAAGATTCAGAAATTCAAACTGCGCGATCTGGCCAAGGGGCTGTGATGCACCGGGGCCGGCCGGCAATAATCCGGCCTATGCGTATTGTTTCACCCGATACGCTGAACTATGGTCCGCCGTTTCAGGCTGCCTAGGAATGTATCGATGAATCTCTGGAGTGATTTCCTCACCAACGAAAAGCGGCCCGTTCACAAGTGGAAGCATTATTTTCCGGCCTACGAGAGGCACTTCGCGCGCTTCGTGAACTCCGATGTGGTGTTCCTGGAAATCGGCTGCGGCAAGGGCGGCTCCTTGCAGATGTGGAAGCGCTATTTCGGTCCGCACGCCCGCATCATCGGCATCGATATCAGGCCGCAATGTCAGGCCTATGAAGAGGACCAGATCAGCATCCGCATCGGCGACCAGTCGGACTTCGCCTTTCTCGACCAGGTCTGCGCCGAGTTCGGCATTCCGGACATCATCCTCGACGACGGCAGCCACGTCATGGCGCATATCGAGGCGACGTTTTCCCATCTCTATCCCAAGATGACCAAGAACGGCGTCTATATGGTCGAGGATCTGCACACCGCCTATTGGCCCAATTTCGGCGGCGGTTTGCGTGCACCCGCCTCCTTCATGGAAAAATGCAAGTCGCTCATCGACGCGCTGAACGCCGATCACACCCGCGGCGCGCTGGAACCGGATGAGTTTACCCGCACGACGCTGTCGATGCATTTCTACGACAGCATCGTGGCCTTCGAGCGCGGCCGCCACACGGTCAAGATGGCGCCGGTGATTGGCGCTGCGGAAAGAAAAAGTCCCGCGCGCTGAGGAGAGGCCAGGAGAGCCAGTTCCATCCCCTTTTAGATTCATTGGAGGTGCACTTGATCCGCCACACCGTTGTATTTCGATTAAAGCACCCTGCCGGTTCGACGGCGGAGCGGATCTTTCTCGATGCCGCCAAGAATCTCGCGGCCATCCCAGGCGTTGAGTTGTTCGAACAATTGCGGCAGGTGAGCCCCAAGAACGGCTATCATTTCGGCTTCTCGATGGAATTCGCCGATCGGACCGCCTACGCCGTCTACAACGATCACCCCGATCACGTGGCCTTCGTGCAAAGCCGGTGGATTCCCGAAGTCGCCGAGTTCATGGAAATCGACTACGAACCGCTTGTCTGAGCGGCACGGTGCCTCTCAGCCGCCTCGGCCACGCTTGGCGTTCACAAAGCTCCTGAGCACGGCATTCATGCGCGGCAGATAGCCTGGCCCTTGAGCCTTGAACCAATCGAGCACGTCGGCGTCGATACGCATGCTGACGGCTTTCTTGGCGCGGGGCATCACCACCTTGGCATCGCGCCAGAAGTCTTCACCAAGCGATTCCGCTTCCGGGGCATCGGCGCGCGTCTGGCTTTCACCGCGCGCCAGTTTCGCCTCGATCTGTTCAAGAGTATATCGAACGGTAGTAGAGGTCTTGTTCATGCTTGTTTGCTTTCATAGCACTTATCATGCGGACGCCGGTACCTCTTAGTGTGAACACAATGCGAAATACCGCCCCGCCGGTTGTGCCCAATGCAATGATGCGCTCCTCGCCGTAATCCTCGCGGTTGTCGATCTTCTCCAAAATCGGATGCTTGAACAGATTCGCCATGTCGAGGAAATCGATCCCATGTTTGCGAATGTTGGCGATCCGTTTGTCTTCATCCCATTCAAAGGCCGGAATCTCGCCATGTATATACATATTGTATACTACATTTCAAGTGATCATCCCCATTCACGGACACTTCTGCGACCAGGGCGTCAGATTGCGGCGTTTCAAGAGCGGTGACAGGTTCAACTGGGCGGCCTTGGTGCAGAAGGCGCCGAATCTGATGCCGGTGTCGGTGTATTCGACCGCGAACACGGCCTTGCCGGCGTTGATGAAGGGTGTCAGATCGCCACACCAGCCCTGGTCGAAGCAATCCTCGGTCAGGGCCCAGTCGAAGTGATCGATGACGGCGGGCACCAGTTCCGGCACGTTCTTGAGGCCGATCGACAGGCCGCGCTTGTGGGCCTCGCCAGCCAGCCATTTGATGAAGCGGATTTCATCGGCGCGGGTCAGCGGGAAGCCGGTGTTGGCCTGCCAGCCATCGATATTGTCGGGTTCCACCGCATCGAAGCCCTTGAACTTGCAATTGTCGAGCCGGGCCTTGAAGATCGGACCCAGTATGGCGATCTGGCGGATATCGAGATAGCGTTCTCCCGGCCAGCCATCGAGCGGCCTGCCCTTGACGCTTTCGGGGAACAGGGCGCGGTCGGGACGCCAATTCTCCCACGATCCGGCGCTCATATAGCAGATGGTCTTCTTGCCGGCGGCCTTGAGGGCCAGCACCTGGGATTTCGGCGTATCGAAGAGGTCGACGTCGATCGCATCGGCGTTGGGAATGGCGCCTCTATAATTCTGCAGGATCCATTCGAAGCTGGTGCCGGGTTCGGGCACCCAAAGAGCAGCACGTGCGGGCAGGCTGAGGAGCAAGAGACAGTACAGAGAGAGAAGCAAGTTGCGCATGATCGTTCGTCCCTGACATTGTGGCCGCAAGTCTAGCACGGGGGCAGGCGGAATGCGATTGGCAGCGGCGGGTGCTGGCCTTACGTTGAGGGGACAGCGAGACGCACAAGGGGAGACCAGCATGGCCAGCGACCAATTGTTTGCAGGAATCACCGCCCACTACCTGGCGCTCGAAGACGATGGCACCTGGGGCTATCCCAATTCCGCCGAGCATCACGCCCACAACGCCGATTTCTCGCGGGCGTTCGGTCTCATGCGCATCGGCGTGCACCATGAGCGGCTGCCGCCCGGGCGGCGCTTGTCGTGGCCCCATGCGGAGGCCGATGAGGAGGAGTTCGTCTATGTCATCGGCGGCACGCCCGACTTGTGGGCCGATGGTCATGTGAAACGGCTTCAGCCCGGCGACGGGGTTGGTTTTCCGGCGGGGACCGGGCTGGCGCACACGTTCATCAACAACACGGAAACGGATGTGCGGCTGCTGGCGGTGGGCGAGGCCTCGCGGCAGCGCAGCCGCATCGACTATCCGCTGCATCCGATGCGTAACGCCGAGATCGGTGAGCGGCACTGGAAGGATATGCCGAAGCGGGCGCTTGGCCCCCATGACGGAATGCCGGACCGGCCACGATGATGCTGCGGCTGGGAGCGGTGACCTTCGTGGTCCGCGATTATGACGAGGCGATCCGCTGGTTCGCCGATTGCCTTGGCTTCGATTTGATCGAGGACGCGGCCCTTGAGGAGGGCAAACGCTGGGTGCTGGTCTCGCCCCAGGGCGACGGTACGCAATTGTTGCTGGCCAGAGCCGAAGGCCCGGAGCAGAAGGCGGCGGTGGGCCAGGCCGCCGGGGGCCGCGTGGCGTTCTTTCTGTACACGGATGATTTCACCCGCGACCATGCGGCGATGCTGGAGAAGGGCGTGCTATTTCGCGAGGCGCCACGCCATGAGGCCTATGGCACCGTGGCGGTGTTCGAGGACTTGTATGGCAATGGCTGGGATTTGATCGAGGCGAAGGAGTAGTCAAGCGCATTTCGCGCGGGTTCCTTTACGCAAAGACAATGCTCCCTCCCGTCATGTATGGACGGCCTCCGCTTGGCAAGGGTTTTGGCGCCTGGTGGCTTGGACGTGGAGCAGTCATGTATACGGCCTCTTTGTTTGCGATACTCGGATCGCGGGCCCAGATGTGACGTGACGAGCCGGTT